>JAFPRF010000067.1 GCA_017400965.1 Lachnospiraceae bacterium | reverse complement strand
TTTTTCATCTTATACGGCTGATCAGCTGGGTATCCACCTTTTAACTTTTGCATGCCGCGCTGGATGGCATCCTTGGAGTTTTTCCAATCTGCGCCGGCGTTCTGATAATCAAACATTTCCACCATCCAAGCCACGTCCTCGGAGACGCGCTCTAAGTTCTGCTCCATGAGGGGCAGTACCATGTTGTAGAACTCGCCCTTTTCCTTATCGGCGAGCTTCAGTTCCGCTGCGTCGCAAAGGTCACCGAAGTGCGAGAGGCAAAAGCCCTTGCTGTTCTTGATCTTGTCGCGGAAGACGTCATCCTGCTTGTAGAGGTAGAAGAAGGTGTCCATGTAGCGCTCGTAGGTGTCCTTAAAGTGCTTGCAGACATAGCAGGATTCTTCCTTCTTTTGCACCCACGCGCCAAAGGAGGACACGGGAGCGTCTCCCTTCGGACGCATCAGCTTGTCCTTCAGCGATAGCTTCCCAGGCGCGAAGCCGCGTTCCTGCTCCTTGAATTCCTTAATGATCCGGCGATAGTGCGTCTTTAGGATCCACGCATTGCCCAGCGTATTGCCATAGTCAAACATCTTCTGAAAATGCGTGCGGCAAAAGCCAGCCTGGTCCGTCATGTCGCGCACGTCCGCTTCCATGTAGGAGGCACTGCTGCCAAGCACGAAATCGATCAGATCCTGCTCCACGGCACGCTCGATAAAGCAAAAAGGACACTCGTCCTTCGCGTCCACGGCGTCATTTAAGGGTATGGTATATAATTGCTCCTTCATGGCAACTCTCCTTTGCATTTGGGGTGTTGGATCATGATTCTATTTTACGGGAAAGAGCCCTAAAAAGCAAGAAACAAACTTTAAGATTTCTTAAACTCTCTTGAAGTATGGGTGCCTGTAATGTTACCATGAAAGAAGCAAAAGCGGGGGTGGCTAATCATGTATCAGATATTACTTTGTGATGACGAAGAAGACATTTTATATGCGCTGAAAATCTACCTGAAAAACCCGGAGTACAAGTTTCTGGAGGCCCACACGGGAAAGGAAGCACTGGAGATCGTGCGTAACGAGAACGTGGACTTGGTGCTTCTCGACATCATGATGCCGGAGATGGACGGGATCACGGCGCTTTCCGAGATCCGAAAGTTTAGCAACGTGCCGGTCCTTCTTCTGACCGCCAAGAGTGAGGAGGTCGATAAGATCGCGGGCCTTTCGGAGGGCGCGGACGATTACATTACGAAGCCCTTTCATCCCATGGAGGTGGCGGCGCGCGTGAAGTCAGCGCTGCGCAGATTCATGATCCTTGGCGGAAGCTCCCGCGTGCATAAGCTGCGCGTCGGCGGCATCGAGATGGATGACGATAAAAGACAGGTGCTCCTCGACGGCGAGGAGATCAGCCTCACGCCGACGGAATACCAGATCCTAAAGCTGTTCTTAAGCCATCCAGGAAAGGTCTTTCCGCCTGCGGAAATCTATACATATGTCTGGAAGGAAGAGGGCGTTGTCGGAAGCGAGGGAACCGTCGCCGTGCACATCAGGCACCTGCGGGAAAAGCTGGAGATCAACCCCGCGGAGCCGCGCTATCTTAAGGTCATTTGGGGACAGGGTTACCTCATGGAGGAGAAATAGACCGTGAAGAAACTGTTATTTACATTTCTATTCATTCTGTGCATGGCCAGCGTCAGTGCGGCGGCCATCTTTGGCTTTGGCGTGTATTGGCTGTCGAAAAACGAGCTCCTTTGGGCGGACGAGACCCTCAGCCAAAAGGCCGTGCAGCGGATCATGGAGGAGGGCGACCGCTTAGAGCAGCTCGGTGACGAGACGGGCATCCCGTTTATGACCCTTGCCATGGCCGTGGACGGCGAGGACGTCAAGGCCGATGCAGAAAAGAAACTCGCCAAGGTGATCCTATACAAGGTGATGGATGAAGGTTGGGACGCTGCAAATAGTTTCTGCGACAAGTACGAGATCAAATACAAGATCTATCACGTGCTCGGGCGGTCCTGGGGCGGCAACCTAAAGACGGAGGAGGAGAAGGATACGCCAAAGTATACCGTCTCCTACTATAACGATAAGACGGGAAAACGCGAGGGTGAGTACGTGATTTACGTGGGGCTGGACTTAAACGTTCTGCAGCCTCTCGTGGACGAGAATTATAAGGTGCGCACCTTCTGGATCCTAAATCGCTATGGGACGCTGGTTGGTGCGGTGATCTCAGGCGTTGTTTCGCTGGGACTGATCATCGCCATGTTTTTGATGGGTAAGAGAAAGCGAGAAGCTTCCTTTGGCGTGGATAAGATTCCGCTGGAGATATTCATCGCTTCTGGCGCGGGAGTCTTTTATTCCTTTTTCCGGGATCACGGGATGTCGCCGCTCTATCAAAAGGAGGTTGCACCGTTCCTCGCAAAGTGGTTCGTTGCGGAGTTCCTTCTCTTGGCGCTGTTTGTGTACGTGCTCTGCAGGCTTCGCCAAAAAGAGTGGCATAAGGACACGCTGGTCTATCTTTGCATCACAGGAATCTGCAAGACGGCGCGCGCCTGGGTGGAGCTTGCCAAAAACATGGCGTTTGTTTGGAAGATGTTTTGGCTGGAGATCGCGATCACGTTCTTGGAAGCCTTTGTGATCGTGGCGATCCTGACCTGGTCGAGTGAGGCTTTAAGGCTCATGGCGGCGCTCTTCATACTGAAAATACTCTTGATCCCTTGGATCATGCAATACGGCATTGCCATCGGAAAGATCCAGAAGGCGGCGGCAGAGCTGGCGTCAGGCGATTTCGAGCAGACCGTGAACACGGAGGAGCTGCCGCGGTCGTTAAAAGACCTTGGCGAAAACGTCAATGCGCTGGCGGGGAGCGTGTCCTCGGAGGTAGAGCAGCGCATGAAGAGTGAACGCCTGAAGACGGAGCTGATCACGAACGTATCGCATGACATTAAGACGCCGCTTACTTCGATCATCAATTTCTCCGACCTGATCCAAAAGGAGGAGGCAGGGAGCGAAAAGGTGCAGGAGTATGCGGAGCATCTGCATCGTCAGTCGGTGCGGCTAAAGAAGCTCTTGGAGGACCTGATGGAGGCTTCGAAGGCGACGACGGGGAACCTCGAGGTGCATTTGGCTCCCTGCGACGCGCGGGTGCTTTTGGGGCAGTGTCTCGGGGAGTATGAGGCGCGGCTTAAGGAGAAAGGCCTGGAGCTCGTGATCAAGCAAAGTGAGGAGCCGCTGCGGATCATGGCGGATCCGAGGATGCTACTTCGCGTCTTCGACAATTTGATCGGGAACATTTGCAAGTACGCGCAGAAGGACACGCGAGTGTATCTGTCCGCCGAGAGGGCTGCGGACAATGCGCGGATCAGCTTTAAGAA
>JAFPRF010000066.1 GCA_017400965.1 Lachnospiraceae bacterium | reverse complement strand
TTGCGCGGCAACACCTTGTGGCGGCCTCCGTCTTCATGTTCATCCTATTTCTGTCGCGCCTCGTGCGCTGGATCTGCTTTGGCGATAGCCCCGTCGTTATGGAATATGCCTGGTATGCCTATTACGTCAGTTTCACGGGTGTGACCCTCTGTTGCTTTTTGGCTGCCCTTTGCGTCGGTAAATCCGAGAAGGACAGACCCCTTCACGTCGCGAAATGGCTTTGGCTTTTGCAGATCGGGCTTTCCGTTTTGGCACTGACGAATTCTTTTCATGAGCTCTTTTTCCACTTCCGTGATGAGACCCATGAAAAATATGATTACGGCATTTTGTTATACCTGTGCCTCGCCCTTGGCGCCGTTTTCGCAATCGCAACCATGGCCACGATCATCCGTCGTTGCCAGATTGCAGCGCTGCGTAAATACGCCTTTATCCCTTCCGTGGGCATGTTTTTCTTCGCGGGCCTGATCGCCTGGTATTACATCATCGGCGGCTCGCCTAAGCTGTTCGGCCATAGCCTTTACAACCTACAGGAAGTGTTCTGCCTCATGTTCATCTTTCCCTTCGAGAGCATGATCCAGCTCGGCATTATGCCGGGCAATTCCCGCTATGCCCTTTTTTTCGAGCAAAGCCCCATTTCCGCGAGGATCGAGGACAATGCAGGCGAGATCGTATATGAATCCAAGGCCCACGCCGCCATCGCTCAGAACCTCGCGGAGAAAAGTGAAAATGAGAGGCGTAATGAGAAAACGGTGCACGGAGGTAAGATCATTTGGTTTGAGGATCTGACGGCCATCCGTCAGCTTGACGAGGAGATCCAAAAGGTCACGGAGCAACTCGAGGAAGAGAACGACCTGATCCGCCAGGAGAACGAGATCCGCGCAGAGCGCATTAGCTACGAGACCAAGAACCGCCTATACGATAAGATCGCAGGCGCCGTGCGCGAAAAGGCACTTGCCATCGACGACATCCTGACGCAGCTCGTGCAAAACGGCGGCGTAAATTCAAGGGAGCAGCTGACCCGCGCCATGATCCTCGGCGCGTACGTAAAGCGCATGGGTAACATGATGCTGATCATGGAGGAGTCCGAAAAGATCTCTTCGAAGGAACTCGGGAACGCCGTGCGCGAATCCCTGGAATACTTTGGCCTGACGGGGCTTCTTACGGACTTTCAGGAACTGGGAGAACGGCGCCTTCCCGCGAAGGCCATCCTTCTGGCATACGACCTCTTAGAGACGCTTTTGGAATCTGAGTTTGGCATGGATTCCCTCGTGATTTTTTTGGATGCGAGAAAGGGTTTTACATTCCGTATCTTGCTCGATGCGGAGAGACTTCCCCTGGATGCTTCCTGGCGCGCGGAAGAGCTTGCAATGCATGGCCTGACCCTGTCCGTGGACTTTGTTGACGATACCTGGCGCGTGATCCTGACCGCGGGAGAGGAGGGCGAATCATGACCTTCCTCACTGTTTCGAAAGAGATCCAAGGCTGCATCACCCTTTGGGTATCGCTGGTGGAGATGCTCCTTGTCTTTAACTTTTTCCGCTACGTGCAGATTGGCAAGCGCAGGTCCAACATCCGCTGCATTATCCTGGGCCTTCTAAATTTCGCATTGCTGGAGGTCCTGCTCCAGCACATTGAGGGCGAGATGTATTGTCAGATTGTCCTGCCGCTTTGGACGCTATTACTGATCATCGCACTCTTTACTATATTTGCCATTGCGGAGCAATACCGCATAGCAGTTTGGAATCATACCCATGTCTCCGCAACCTCCATCAAGGAGGCGCTGGACGCGCTGCCGACGGGTCTATGCTATGCCCTG
>JAFPRF010000065.1 GCA_017400965.1 Lachnospiraceae bacterium | reverse complement strand
TTGTCAGAGATGCCGGTTACAATGTTCTTCCGGAAGAAGAAGTTCACGCTCTTGAGAAAAAGGCCTTGGAAAAACTTGGCATCACCGAGGAAATGAAAAACGCACCCGCACCGTTTTAATAAAATCCCCAGACGCTAGAAAACGTCTGGGGATTCTAATTTTATAACTCCTATTCATCTAACTTTCTGTTCGAAAACCTTCCAACCGGTCTGTCATCCACCGGCTCTTCCACGCCCCTTAAGTACGCGGGCTTTTCGGGTTCAGGTTGCTCCTCCGTCTTCTCCCCGTCCTTGTTCTCTTCGTCAAAAATGGACTTTCTGTCGAAGATGGACTCCTGCTGCCCTGCTGCCTCGGAAGTTGGCTGGGGCTCTGCCTTCCCACTCTCCGGCTCCTTTACTGCAGGCTTCTTTTCCGGTCCCTCGGGCTCAGGGATTCCTTTCTCCTTGCGGAAAATCTCCATGAATTCCTTACCTGTAATGGTCTCCTTCTCGATCAGGAACGCTGCCAGCTTATCCATCAGCTCGCGGTTGTCGCGCAGAAGCGAAAGCGCCTTGTCGTAGCTATCCTTTAGGAGCGTTACGATCTCGGCATCAATCTCTGCCGCCGTTGCGTCACTACAATTCAAAGACATTCTGCCTTCCAGATACTGGCTTTCCACGGTGGCAAGGCCCATCAGGCCAAACTTCTTGCTCATGCCGAATCGCGTGATCATGTTTCTCGCGATGTCAGTTGCCTTCTCGATATCGTTTGCCGCGCCGGTCGTTACGGAATCAAAGACGATTTCCTCTGCCGCGCGTCCGCCGAGCAGACCCACCAGCATGTCACGCAGCTCTGCCTCGGAATTTAAATACTTCTCCTCCTCAGGCACATGCATTACGTAACCCAAAGCACCCATGGTACGGGGCACGATCGTAATCTTCTGCACAGGCTCGGAGTTTTTCTGCAATGCACTGATCAGCGCATGGCCAACCTCGTGGTAGGATACGATCCTGCGCTCCTCAGGGCTCATGATGCGGTCCTTCTTCTCCTTACCAACCAGAACCACCTCAACGGCACCAAACAAGTCCTTCTGGCTTACGTACTCTCTGCCTTCCTTGACAGCATTGATGGCTGCCTCGTTGATCATGTTTGCGAGATCGGAACCAACGGCACCGCTGGTTGCCAGCGCGATCGCATCCAGATCCACGGTCTCGTCCATCTTGACGTCTTTCGCGTGTACCTTTAGGATCTCCACGCGGCCCTTCAGGTCGGGCTTGTCCACGATGATTCTTCTGTCGAAACGACCGGGACGAAGCAGCGCCTTATCCAAAATCTCAGGGCGGTTCGTCGCACCGATCATTAGAATACCCTTAGAACTATCGAAACCATCCATCTCGGAAAGGAGCTGGTTCAGCGTCTGCTCGCGCTCCTCATTACCGCCGCCATACTTGGAATCACGGCTACGGCCGATGGCATCGATCTCATCGATGAAAATGATACAGGGGGCATTCTTATTCGCCTCCTTGAACAGGTCACGCACGCGGCTTGCACCCATGCCGACGTATAATTCCACGAAATCCGAACCCGTCAGCGAGAAGAACGGTACGTGTGCCTCGCCCGCCACGGCTCTCGCCAGCAGCGTTTTACCGGTTCCGGGAGGGCCTACGAGCAGTGCGCCCTTCGGCAATCTTGCACCGATCTTGGAATATTTCTGCGGGTTATGCAGGAAGTCTACGACTTCCACGAGAGACTCCTTCGCCTCGTCCTCGCCGGCTACGTCCTTGAAGGTGACGCCCGTCTCCTTCTGTACGTAAACCTTCGCGTTGGACTTACCCATGCCCATCGGTCCGGCGCCTCCGCCCATCTTTCGGAAGATGAAGCCAAGCACCAGCCAAAACAACACGAGTGGCAACACCACCGTAACCAATAGCTCAATGATGTAGCTTCCATTGCCGCTGGCGACGAATTCGCCCTCAACGCCATACTCCTCCAGGCGCCCCATCAGCGTGTCCAGATCCTCGGCGAGCATGGTCTCGTAGGTATTGTTCATGTCGCGGACCTGACTTAAGAAGCGGCTGTACGAAGGGGACTGGGTCTGCGTCTGGCTCTCACTGCCAGAATCGCCCTTGAGGACGACCGTCATGACGCGGGAGTCTGCGATCTTTACGCTCTTCACCTTGTCGGCCTTTAAGTCCTCCAAAAACTTCGTGTATTTCTCGCGGTCTGCCTGCTTCGAGCCAAAGAACGCGGTATAGAACACGAATGCGAGAAGGATCGAGCCCAGGATCAGCATAACCAGCATCGCCGTGTTAGGCTGCTTCTGAGGGCCATTCCCTCCGTGATTTCCTCCGTTATTATTCTGATTATCCATTGTTTATGTTTCCATCCTTGTCGTCATTTAGATAGTTCAACACCCTAATTATAGGGAGAAAAAGCCTATAAATCAATAGAGGAAATGTGAAAAATGTGTGAAGTGGGGCTGAAAGAAATCTAAAGCCATGTTTTTAAAAGGTTTTTTATGATTTATCATTGATTTTTTGAACCTTTTTATGTATGATTTTCTAGGAGCGTTCATGTGGCGCTCTTTTTGGATTGTAACGGAACATTCCGAAGTTCCGAAGAAAGGATAAAACAATGGCAAAACAAGGCTTTGATAACGACAAATATCTGCAAATGCAGTCAGAACGCATTAAGGAGCGCATCGCCGCTTTCGGCGGAAAGCTCTACCTGGAGTTCGGCGGAAAGCTTTTCGACGACTACCATGCGTCAAGGGTGCTGCCCGGTTTTAAGCCCGACAGTAAGATCAACATGCTGGTGCAGCTGAAGGACCAGGCCGAGATCGTCATCGTGATCAATGCCTCCGACATTGAAAAAAATAAGATGCGTTCCGATCTTGGCATCACCTACGATCTGGACGTGCTCCGTCTGATCGATGCCTTCCGCGGTTACGGCCTCTACGTTGGCAGCGTTTGCTTAACCCGCTTCTCCGGCCAGCCCAGTGCCATCGCTTATCAGAAAAAACTCGAGTCTCTGGGGCTTAAGGTATACCGTCATTATTCCATCCCCGGTTACCCTTCCAACATCCCTCTGATCGTGAGCGACGAAGGCTACGGCAAGAACGAATACATTGAAACCTCGAGATCCCTGGTTGTCATCACGGCGCCCGGCCCGGGCAGCGGAAAGATGGCTACCTGCCTCTCCCAGCTCTATCATGAATACAAGCGCGGCATCAAAGCCGGCTACGCAAAGTACGAGACCTTCCCGATCTGGAACATCCCGCTGAAGCACCCCGTAAACCTCGCTTATGAGGCGGCAACGGCTGACCTAAACGACGTCAACATGATCGACCCCTTCCATCTGGAAGCTTACGGTGAGACGACGATCAACTACAACCGCGACGTCGAGGTCTTCCCCGTACTCCGCGCCATGTTCGAAAAGATCATGGGCGAGTGCCCTTACAAGTCCCCGACAGACATGGGCGTGAACATGGCAGGCTACGGCATCGTGGATGACGAGGCAGTGCGCGACGCCGCTAAGCAGGAGATCATCCGCCGCTACTACAACACCATGTGCTTAAAGCGACAGGGCATGGCGGACGATGAACAGATCTTGAAATTAGAGCTTCTCATGAACCAGGCGGGCGTTACCCCCGCAGATCGCCCCGTCATCAGCGCGGCGACCACCAAGGCAGAGCTTACCGGCGAACCCGCCGCAGCGATCCAGTTGCCCGACGGCCGCATCATTACGGGTAAGACGAGCGAGCTGCTCGGTGCTTCCTCCGCGATGCTTCTCAACGTACTGAAGACACTTGCAGGAATCGACGATGACGTGCTCCTCCTTTCGCCCACCATCATCGAGCCGATCCAGGGTCTGAAGGTGAACCACCTTCGCAACAAGAACCCGAGGCTCCATACGGACGAGGTTCTGATCGCGCTTTCCATCTGCGCGGCCACGGACGACAAGGCAAGACTCGCCCTCGAGCAGCTTAAAAAGCTCCAAGGCTCCGAGGTACACTCCAGCGTCATCCTCTCTCACGTGGACATGAGCGT
>JAFPRF010000064.1 GCA_017400965.1 Lachnospiraceae bacterium | reverse complement strand
GTTGAGTGCCGAAGCGGCGAGATCGTCTATCAAAGGATCCTAAACGCGAGTGTCATCCCGAGCCTGTACCATTACGCGAAGGAGCACGGCCTGGGACTCATCACCTACCTTGGGGATACGGTGATCTCGGCCTTCGAGCCTGACGAATACGTAAAGCTGGAGGCGCGGATCAATGGACTGCCCATTCGCGTGGCCCCGAATTTCCTTGAGTTTGTGGACTTTGACGTCAATAAGTGCCTGCTCACGGCGCCGCCGGAGGTGGCATATGACCATGAGATGGCGCTGCGCGAAAAGTACGAGGGGATCGCAAGCGTCTATCGCTCCGAAGCATTCTTCATCGAAGTGATGCCGGAAAACGTGGACAAGGCGAGCTCATTAGACCGCATGCTCGAGAGCCTTGGCATGACGCGGGAGAACGCGATCTGCTGCGGCGACGGTTTTAATGACATTTCGATGATCAAGTATGCAGGGCTCGGCGTTGCCATGGGGAACGCAAAGCCCGAAGTCAAGGCGGCTGCGGATTACGTGACCGCGACCAACGACGAGGACGGCCTCGTGGAGGTCATGAACAAGTTTATTCCGTAAAGGGCGATAAGCCCTAATCGAAAGGAGGCGACGCGGATGAATAGGATTGCCATAGAGGTTCCAGACGGAGCCAGACAAGTGATCGAAACGCTGCAGGGCGCGGGCTACGAAGCCTACGTCGTGGGCGGGTGCGTCCGGGATTCCATTCTCGGGAGAGTCCCGCAGGATTGGGACGTGACGACCTCCGCAAAGCCCATGGAGGTAAAGGCCCTGTTTAAGAGGACCATCGACACCGGGATCCAGCACGGCACCGTGACCGTCATGATCGAGAACGTCGGCTACGAAGTGACGACCTACCGGATCGACGGGGAGTACGAGGACAGCCGCCACCCGAAGGAAGTGATCTTCACGCCGAGTTTGGAGGAGGACCTAAAGCGGCGCGATTTTACGATCAACGCCATGGCGTACAACGAAAGAGAGGGTCTGGTGGACCTCTTTGGCGGCATGGAGGACATTGATCGCAAGATGATCCGGTGCGTGGGCGATCCCATGGCGCGCTTTGGCGAGGATGCGCTGCGGATCATGCGGGCGGTGCGCTTTTCCGCGCAGCTCGGGTACGAGATCGACGAGGGGACGAAGGAAGCGATCCGAAAGCTTGCCCCGAACCTTCGCAACATCAGTGCTGAGCGGATCCACGCGGAGCTTGTAAAGCTCGTGACCTCAGACCATCCGGAGTACTTAAGGATCGCTTATGAGACGGGGATCACCGCGGTGGTATTCCCGGAATTTGACGACATGATGCAGACGCCGCAAAAGCACCCGCACCACTGCTACAACGTGGGCGATCATACGCTGGTGTCGATGACAAAGGTCCCTGCGGACAAGGTGCTTAGGCTGACGATGCTTTTTCATGACCTTGGAAAACCGGCGTGCCTGACCGTTGACGAGGACGGGACCACGCATTTTCACGGGCATCCCGCGGTGAGCGAGAAGCTCGCGAGGGCGATCATGACGAGGCTTCGATTTGACAATGATACCTTGAATCTGGTCTGCAAGCTGGTAAAGCATCATGATTACGCCAACGAAAATGAGGCGGACGAGCGGACCGTGCGCCGCGCGATCAACCGGATCGGCGAGGACGCGTTCCCGCTGATCTTTGACGTGTTCCGGGCGGACGTGTTGGCGCAGAGCGATTACATGCGTGAGGAAAAGCTCGGACGCATCCAGGACTGGCAGGAGACGTACGAGGCAATCCGCGCGGCGCACCAGGCCGTGACCCTAAAGGACCTCGCCATCAACGGAAAGGACCTGATCGCCATGGGTGCAAAGCCGGGGAAGGCGCTTGGAGAGTGCCTGCAGGCCCTTTTGGAGGAGGTTTTGGAGGAGCCGCAGCGAAATGAGCGGGAATATCTGGCCCGGAGAGCCGATGAGTTGCTGAAAAGCCTTGACAAATAAGGGAAAAACGGCTATATTCTTCTTTAGGCGCGCTTTGGAAAAGGCTTTTTTGGAGCGTGCAAGACATTTATTCATGAGAGGAGTTCCGCAAAATGAACAAGGCAGAATTGATCGCAGCAATCGCTGAGAACGCAGAAATTTCCAAGAAGGACGCTGAGAAGGCTCTGAAGGCTTTCACCGACGTTGTAGCAAACGAGATGAAGAAGGGTGAGAAGGTTCAGCTGGTTGGCTTCGGTACTTTCGAGGTATCCGAGAGAGCAGCAAGAGAGGGCAGAAACCCTGCTACCAATAAGACCATTAAGATTCCTGCTTCCAAGGCACCTAAGTTCAAGGCTGGTAAGGCTTTGAAGGACATGATCAACGCTTAAGAGTAGGTAGTGTGAAAGGCGGCAGGGATCCAAGGATTCCCGCCGCTTTTTCTATTTCAGGAGGTATTTCTTATGAGACTCGATAAATATTTAAAGGTTTCCCGCCTGATCAAGCGCCGCACGGTGGCGAACGAGGCCTGCGACGGCGGCCGCGTCATGATCAACGATAAGCCCGCAAAGGCTTCGACGAACGTCAAGGTGGGCGACGTGATCACCATCGGCTTTGGCAACAAGGAGGTCAAGGTGGAGGTCCTCGACGTGCAGGAGACCGTGCGCAAGGAAGAGGCCGGCGAGATGTTCCGCTATCTCTAAGTGCGGTTTTTTCGTAAAAACGTTGACGCGTTTGTCAGAAGTGCATACAATAGGGTTATAGGGTCACAGGCAAAGGAGTGCGAGCCATGGCATATCAGCAGGGATATGATCCCAGGACGAGGGATCAAAGGCGCAACGCGCGTCGCAGAAGAAAAGCTGCATATCGAAAGCCTCAGCAAAACCGCGTCAGCATGTTTCTCGTGACGATGGCGGTCTTGGTGATCATTGCCGTGATCGGTTACAGCGCCATGGGTCTTCAGAAGAAGATCGATGCGATGGACGCGCGGATCGAGGAGCTTCAAGCGGAGATCCAAAGGGAAGAGGATCGCGCGCAGAAGCTCGAGGAATTTCGAAAGTACACCCAGACAAAGGGTTACGTGGAAGAAGTGGCTCAGGAACAGCTTGGGCTGGTATATGACGGTGAGATTTTATTCAAGCAGGAGAAATAACGCTCCTGCTTTCTCCGTTCATGGACGGATGGAGGGCCGAAATGAAGCAAAGAGTCAAAAGCTATTGTGAGACCCGCGGGCTGCTCCAAAAAGGAGACGCCGTTCTCGTGGGAGTATCAGGTGGGGCAGATTCCGTCTGCCTCTTGTTTTTATTGCATGAATTGCAAGAAGAGCTCAGACTTTCTTTGCGGGCGCTGCACGTCCATCATGGGATCCGGAGCGAGGCCGGAAGGGACGCGGAATTTGCAAGGGATCTCTGTGAGAGATGGAACGTTCCCTTTACGCTGGTACAGGTGAACGTGCCGGAACGAGCAAAGAAGGAGGGCATCTCCGAGGAGGAAGCCGGGAGGACCGCCCGCTATCAGGCCTTTGAGGAGGCGGCGAAGGAATGGATGGCACAGGAGCAGGGGCCTTCGAGCGTTAAGATCGCTCTGGCGCATCATGCCGGAGACCGCGCGGAGACGATGCTCTTTCACCTCTTTCGTGGGAGCGGCCTAAAGGGTCTTTCAAGCATTCCGCCCATGCGGGAGACGAAAACAGCGGGTGTTAGCATCATACGGCCGCTTTTGTTTTTGGAGAGAGCGGAGATCGAAGACTATTTAACGCAAAACGGCCTGTCACACGTGGAGGATGCGACGAATGCGGAGGATGCCTATGCGCGAAATCGCATACGGCATCACGTGCTGCCCTACGCGGAGGAGGAGATCTGCAGCGGCGCGGCGCGCCACGTAAACCAGGCAGCAGACCTTTTATTGGAAGTGGAAGAGCACCTGACGCAGGAGACGGCGCAGGCCAGGAACGATTGCGTCAGCGAAGGACGCATTAGCGCCGAACTATTTATAAAACTCCCGGGCCTGATCC
>JAFPRF010000006.1 GCA_017400965.1 Lachnospiraceae bacterium | reverse complement strand
CATCGGACCTAACATGAAGAACATTCACACGACGGAAGAAACCTTAAGCATCTCCTCCGTACAGAGAGTATGGGAGTACCTGCTCCTTCTTCTCGAAAGACTATAGAACAAAAAAGCGTGTAAGCCCAAGGGCCTTCACGCTTTTTTCATACTGTTTTTGATAAAATGAAAACGCTGAAATCTCATCAAAAGATTTCAGCGTTTTTCTTCGTCGGAGTGGCGGGATTCGAACTCGCGACCTCCGCCTCCCTAAGACGGCGCTCTAACCAAGCTGAGCCACACCCCGAAGCACAATTGACATTATACCTAACCCTTCCGAAAAAAGCAAGCACTTTTTTCATCTTTTTTCTAACTTTTGATACAATTATCGTTTTCCACAGTTTTTGATGGGCACGGCACTGATTTTTGGGCATATTGACATTTAAGGATTGGAAAAAACCGATTAAGAAACAGTTAAGAAACGTAAAAGGATCAGGTTAAGACTTTTGGCGGCAGTTGCGGTATAGTAAGATCAACAAACAGGTAACCAATCCATTTTGAAATAAGAGAGGAAAACAAATGAGCAAGGAAGCAATCTTAACGGCAAAGGATTTGTCAAAGACCTTTTCAAACGAATCCGTACAGCAGCACGTATTAAAGAATCTGAACTTAAGCGTCTACAAGGGAGACTTCACCGTAGTCATGGGGAACTCCGGATCTGGAAAGAGTACGTTACTGTATGCGCTCTCCGGCATGGATCGCCCGAGCCTTGGAACCGTCACCTACTACGTGGGAGAGGAGAAAAAGCAGGGCATCGAGATTTCGAAGTATAGCAATGACAAGCTGGCACTCTTTCGCAGAAATCACGCAGGCTTCGTCTTCCAGCAAAACTACTTAAATGATTCCATGAGCGCGCTGGACAACATTATGGTCAGCGGCCTGCTTCGCACGAAGGATCGAAAGGCCCTGGCAGAGAAAGCAAAGGATCTCCTGAAAAAAGTGGAAATCGGAGAGGGCGACTGGCGAAAGTTCCCGACCCAGCTCTCCGGCGGTCAACAGCAAAGAGTTGCCGTGGTCCGCGGCGTGATCAATGATCCTGAGGTGCTCTTCGCAGATGAGCCCACCGGCGCACTGAATTCGCAGAACACGACGAACGTACTGAACATCATGACTGACTTAAATGACCAGGGACAGAGCATTGTGATGGTAACGCACACAGTCAAGGCCGCAGAGAGAGGGAACCGCATCATTTACCTCGCGGACGGCGTAATCTCCGATGAGTGTGATCTCGGGCCCTACGTCGGAGACTACAAGGATGACAAGAATCCAAGACAGGAAGAAGCAATCGCGAGACACCGTAAACTTAAGGACTTCTTACAGGAGCAGGGGTGGTAAAATGTATAGATTATTTGTGATCGCAAGGAATAACATGAAAAAGCAAAAGGGCGACATGTTCACCTTTTTTATCCTGACCTTCATCGCAGCGTTTTTGATCTTTGACTGCGCGTCAGCGATCCTTGGACTGGGAAGAGTTTTGGATGATCGCTTCAAGGCGATAGGCGGCGCGCACGCGATCATTTTGAGCCATGATACCGAGGCTGAGAAGGACAGCGCGCAAAGGGCTTTCCAGGAAAATGCGAACATCATCGATTATGAAAAGACGCCCATGCTCCAGTTTACTACGGAATATCGCAAAAAGGGCGATCAGGAGTATTCCTCCTTTATGTTCATCGCAGAGAATGCAGCGGAAGATAAGCGCATCATGAAGGTGAATGACACGGGAATGACCTGCGGGAAGGATGAGATTCTCATCCCTTACAACCTGAGCGGACGGCTTAGTGTGGGCGACGTGATGCAGCTGAAGTTCGGCGATGACGAGTACGATCTGCGCGTGGCAGGCTTCCTTGAAGATCCTTACTTTTGCAGTACGACCAATGTGACGATCTACTACATTGGCCTCCATCAAGAATTTATAGATGCACTTGTCGCAGATCATCCCGCGGACGTGATGAAGGGCTACGCGCATAAGGGCGTGATGGATGAGAGTAAGCTCTCGAAGGATTAT
>JAFPRF010000063.1 GCA_017400965.1 Lachnospiraceae bacterium | reverse complement strand
TCCTGCCCCGCAGTACCCCTGCGGGGCTTGTTATTCTAATGACTTTGGGAGGATGCAAGATGATCGACCTGCACGTACATTCCACGCATTCCGACGGCACCTTTCGGCCCAGCGAGCTCGTGGATTATGCAATTAAAAAAGGCCTAAAGGCCTTTGCGCTTACGGATCATGATACGACGGACGGATTAAAGGAGGCGACGGAGTACGCGGCACGGCTTCGGAATTCCGATCCAGAGCTGGCGGTTCCCGAGATCATCCCGGGGATTGAGCTTTCCACGGACCTTTCGGGCACCGAGGTGCATATCGTCGGGCTGTTCATTAATCCAGAGAAGGAAATCTTTCGCGAATATCTAAAAGAGTTTGTGCATTCCAGGGAGCTGCGCAATCAGAAAATGTGTCAGAAGCTCGCGGACCTCGGGATCGACATTACCTACGAGGCACTGCTGGAACGCTTTCCAGACTGCATTTTGACCCGCGCGCACTTTGCGAGTTACATGCGTGAGCACGGCTATGTTTCCAGCAATAAAGAGGCTTTTGAACGGTATCTCGGCAATCGCAAGCCCGCTTACGTTCCAAGGGAGAAGATCACGCCGAAGCAGGCCGTGGAGCTCGTGCTTTCCGCGGAAGGACTGCCCATCCTGGCGCACCCGATCTTGTATCACATGTCTGACGCAAGGCTCGATGCTTTGACGGCGGACTTGAAAGCGGCTGGCCTCGTTGGTATCGAAGCGATCTACAGTACCTACGCCCCCGCTGAGGAGCGCCAGATCCGTAAGCTCGCCGCGGCGCATGATTTACTAATTTCAGGCGGGTCGGACTTTCATGGAACAAATAAGCCGGGCCTCGACATGGGCACCGGCTATGGTAAGTTATTTATTCCTGATGAGGTTCTTGACGATCTCCGCCATGCGCATGAGTTTCGGGCGAATGGGGCAAACAAGTAACCACAGGCGCGTCGAGACCACATAAAGAGGGTTGCGCACGGAAAGCGTTTTTCCGCGGCGCACTCTCGCCGTCATGATCCCGCGGAGCTGCTCCATTCGAAGCGGACCTTCCACCTGATTTTGATTATCGCCGACGAGGTAGACCGAATCGCCTTTTACGTGATGGATGCGATGGAGCACAAGAATACCCTGCGCAAAGCCTTCCGCGTCAGTCACGCCCTTCTCTCCGTCCCGTCTGTAAAGCACCACGTCGCCGCGCTTTACCTTTCGCCCCTCTAGGGGAATGACGATCACCTGATCCCGCTTGTCCGGATTGAGGAGCGGGTACATGCTATATCCAGTTGTCGGAAATTGCACGCTTTCACCGCGCGCAAGGATTTCTTCCGGGTTTTGTTTCTCTGTCATGTCAATCTCCCATCTCTTAATGACTGTTTTTATCTTATCCCACATTCCGAACTTTGACAATAGTTTTGCGCTTTTCGAAAAGAAATGCTATACTATGATTAGCGTATAAAACCGCAAAGGAGAATGTTCATGAAGCGAAATCCTTATTTCACCTTAAAAGAGTTATCTAGGCAGCCCTATCTCCTGCCCTTTGGGCAAAGCATCGCCTCCCATGACAGGGGCCTTCGCATGAACGAGACGGGCGTCTTTTTATGGGAACAGTTAGAGACGCCGAAGACTTCCGAGGAACTGATCGCGCTTTGCGCGGAGCACTATGGCGCTGAGGAAGAGGATATGCCGCAGCTGACCCAGGATCTGACTGCCTTCTTGGACGAGCTCGTAAAAAGCGGCGCGGTATTACCTGAAAAAGATATTTGGGACTTTCATGCACCCGCCTCGCAAACGCTGAAAATTGCAGGAATCACGCTTTGTTTGGAAGGACCAGCGCATATTTATTCCGAGAAGTTCTTGCCCTTTGCGTTTGAGACTGATGGAGCCCCTGACATGACCATCTCCGCTTTCGCCGGCATCTGCCCGTATCAGAATCCCGGCGAGCTGATCCTTCGCAATAACATGATGTCCGTGCTGGATTGCGGCGACTATTTCGAGGTGCAGCTCCACGCCAATGAGCAGGTGAAGGAATGCATTCTCAAAAAGGACGGCGCACACGCCTGCATTTACTATCGTCTGCCAGAGGGCGACGTCTTAAAGGAGGAGCTCTTCCACTGCGTCCGCGAGGCATTTTTGTACCTGGCTGGACTTCGCGGCATGGTTGCGATCCATTCCACCTCGATCCTCTATGAGGGTAAGGCTTGGCTGTTTTCAGGACACTCTGGCATGGGTAAATCCACGCACGCGCGTCTCTGGGCGGAAAGCTTTGGCACGCCGCTCTTAAACGGCGATCTGAATTTACTTGGCATGGAGAACGGCGTTCCCGTGATCCATGGCATTCCCTGGTGCGGTACCTCTGAAATTTCAGATACGGCAACCCATCCGCTGGGCGGCATTACGCTCCTCGCCCGCGCGCCGTCAAACTTTACAACGGAGCTTTCCCGCGATCAGCGGATCCTGCTTGTGGACCAGCGCCTGATCTCCCACTCTTGGACGCTGGAACTTTTCGAAAAGAACCTTGATACGGTCACAAAAATAGCCTCCAGCATCCTTATCTGCAAATTGCATTGCACAAAGGACCCAGAGGCCGCACATGTGATGAAGGAGCGCATCGACCGCTTTTTAAAAGGCTAGAAGCTTTGCACCAGTTCATCGATCTCTTCTTGATTTAACAAGGTACTTTTCTTATTCTTGATTGCATAGACGCGCGAGCAGGCGGACAGTACCGTCGGTCTGTGCGTCGTCACGATGCAGGTTCTCGGATAATCGTCCTGCATGATATTCTTTAACACGCGCCTTTCCGTTGCCACGTCCAAGGCGGAAGTTGCCTCATCCAAAAGGAGCAGGGGTGATTTTCGAAGCAGGGCTCTCGCGATGGAAAGGCGCTGCGCTTGTCCCTCGGAAAATCCACCGCCGCGCTCTTTGATCATGGCATTGATCCCATCCGGTAATTTCTCTACGAAATCCCATGCACAGGCTAACTTCAAACACTCAATGATCTCCTCATCCGTCGCATCCGGCTTTACGTTGCGCATGTTTTCGGCGATGGTGCCGCTAAACATGGTATTGCCCTGCGGCACGTAGGAGAACATCCTTCTCGCGGAAGGCGTAAGGGGGAGTCTGCCCGCTTCTCCGGGATCCGTCTTGCCGCCGTAGAGATAGGCCTGCCCGCTCTTTGGCTGCATCAGTGCAAGGATCAGACGCAGCATCGTCGTCTTTCCTTCTCCGGAAGGGCCAACAAGGGCAATGATCTCATGCGGGTTTGCCAGAATTGACGCATCCTCAAAGACCTGATTGCCATTATGGTAGCTATAGGCGATGTGATCCATGGCTAGGCTGATGCCCTGACTTCTGTTCTTCTCCATGAATTCGCCCGCCTGATCATCCAGGCTGTAATCTTCTCTCGGCATCTCGACGATGTCCATAAGACGCCCCGCCGAGGTCGTTAGGCTGATCGCGGTCGGAACGAGGGATGTCAGGCTGTTGAGGGTACCCGTCAGCGTGCCGGAAAGGCTTAGGAACATGGTCATGGTACCATACGTGATGACGCCGCTCCAAACGCGGTAAATACCCCAGCCGTAGCAGGCATAGGACACCGCCATGCCAACGGTGGAAAGAAGGAGCGAGGTCCAGATCGACATCTTACGAAAGTCGAGGCGCATCGTAATGTACTCCTTTTGGAGCTGCTTTAAGCGCTCGACGTAAAGGCGGATCAATGAAAATGCCTTGATGGTCTGAATGTTGGAGAAGGTCTCCTGGTTAAAGCCGGAGAGCTTCGCTCCCATCGCCGCGCTGCGCTGGTTGTTATTGACCATGCGGTTCATCAGCGTTTTCGAGAGGATCAGGCTCACGGGCATGCCCATGAAGGCGAACAGCGCGAAGGTCCAGTCGTGGTACACGACCATGACAAAGGCCGCTACAAAGCGGAAGCTGTAGATCAAAAGGTTCGGGATAAAGCTCAGGACGCCCTGGGAAATGTTCGAAGCATCGGAGCTCCAACGCGTCAGGAGGTCGCCCGTGTGATAATTCGTCAGCGACTCCCAGTCCGTCACCATGATCTTTTCAAAAATGTCGAGCTTGATCTCCGCATCGACCTTCATGCTGATGTAGGCGGAGACATATTCGGAAATCTGGTTCACGATGAGGGTTCCGATGTTCATGCCGATCATGAGGCAGAAGGTCGAAACCAGCGCGCCGGAATTATGTCCGGTGATGATGTCGACGAGGTTTTTGGAGACCCAGCTTGCGAACAGGCCAAAGCCCGTGCCCGCAAAGCCGAGCAGTGTATAGAACACCATCGCGCCCCAGTAGCGTCTCGCATATTGGTAGATCCAGACCGTTTGGCGGCGCATCTCTTTCAGGCGCCCGGACTTCACTCTGGATACGTAAAACTTCAGCTTCTCTTTCATCTTCCCGCTCCATGCAACAAAGTAGAAATACCGATTCCATTATCTCTTACTTTTGCGATTTTCGCAAGTAGAAAAGGCGGGTCCCTTACAAAGGAATCCGCCTCTTACTTCATAAATATCCGATTATGGATTAGTGCTGGCCGCAGTCATGGTTGCAGGTAAGGATAGCGCCTGCAAGTGCAAGACCCTGATCAGCCTCTACGATCACGTCGCCAAGACCGATGTTGTCAGTCTGGTTGTTGTGATAGTTGTACTTAATGGAGATGGTGTTGGTGCCATCACCGCCAACGAGCGTTCCGTTGGAATCCTTGTAAACAACGGGAAGGTTGAAGGAAATGATGAGAACCTGCTCTCCGCTGTGATGTCCATCAGCTGCGTTGTGTACGCCGTTGAACTGAACTCTGTAATCACCTCTGCCAAGTTCAGGGCTCTGATGAATGTATCCAGTAACGGTGTAGCAATCTCCACTTGCTGCATAAACGCCTTCTGCCAACTCTTCGTTTGCAAGTACTACGGGCTTAACGTAATTCTTCATGATTAGTATCCTCCTTTTTTTATTTTCTAATTTTTTTGGTTCAATAAGGGTATACCCTTATCACATGGCAACATCCTACCACGTCAGGCCTTGACAATCAAGCATTCTAACAGATTTGTTACTTTTCTAACAAAGCCGGTAATTCCAGGAAAAATGAGCTTCCGTGCTCGGTTACGCTCTCCACCCAAATGCGTCCGCCATGCTTATCCATGATGCTCTTTGCGATGGCAAGACCAAGGCCATGACCGCCGTCTCCAGGGGTGCGCGAACGGTCTGCGCGGTAGGATCGCTCGAAGACGTGAGGCAGATCCTCAGGCGTGATCCCGACGCCGGTATCGCTTACGCAGATCTGCAGCTTTTCACCTATGAGCTGCGCAGACAGGGCGATCTCATCGCCGTCCTTGGAATACCGCAGGGCATTCGTAAACAGATTATCGAGCACGCGCACGAGTTTTTGCGCGTCCACCATGATCATGCACTGCAGATCCTCCGGCAGGGAAAGGGAAAGGCTACGCTTTGCGTATTTCCCGTCTGCCTCGCAGGAGTAATAAAACTCCTCGAGAAGCGCCGCCGCATCGATCTCCTCCAGCTTTAGCTCCAGCTGCGGGTTCTCCATCTGACCGAGGAGAAAGATCTCGTCCAGCATGGCGCTTAAGTTCTTCAGGCGCCGCGCCATCATGTCCAAGAGCTCCTGATACTCCGTCTCTGGCATGTCCTTCTTCTCGCGAAGGAGGCCGATCGTACTGACTAACGCCGTCATGGGCGCGCGCAGGTCATGAGACAGATTGCGGAACAGCTCCATGCGCTCCTTTTCCTGTCTATTTAGCTTTTCATTCGCCTGGGACAATTCCTCGTTGGCCTGAAAGAGCGCACGCTCCAGCTCCTCCCGCGGGATCGTCTGCGGCTTTGTGTAGCGTTTCTTTTCCATCTTTGTTATCCCTTAAAGCAATAACCTTTTCCCCAAACAGTTTCGATCATGTTCTCGAGGCCCACGTAGCCTTCCATCTTCTTACGAAGGCGGCTGGCGTTCATCATGATGTTGCGCCTGTCGGCATCGATGTA
>JAFPRF010000062.1 GCA_017400965.1 Lachnospiraceae bacterium | reverse complement strand
GTATCAGCTGCTCCCTGTTGCGCTCCCATTCCCGCGCGCAGTAACGGGCTACCAGTTCTCTCGCGAGCCCGCGTCCCCTGTACTCGGGCAACACGTCGACTCCCAGGATCATGGCATTCTTTCCCTTGGGATCATGCAGACTTGCGTCCGTATAGAATTCATCCCGTAGCTTTGATTCGTCCGTGGCGATTCCATTGACAAAGCCCACCATCTTTCCGCTTTCCTTGTCGATCGCGACAAAAAACAGATCCGCTGCGACGCCAATGCGCGCCTTCATGCGCTGCGGAGTGCATGCCTCATGCGGGGGAAAACAGATACGTTCTATCTCAGCAGCCTCATCCGCTTCCTCTTGCCTTATGGTTCGAAACTCAAACTGCTCTGACAATTGGCTTGCGGAAACACCGTCACAGTCATTGAACTTTGCGAAACGAATGAGTGCCCGGTCCAAGGCTTTTTGAAGCTTCCCCGTCTGCCTCACTCCTGCTTCCCACCAAAGGCCTTTCACAGTGAGAATTCTTTTTTTGCGGTCTGGTACAACCTCAATTCGTCCGACAAAACGATCCCCATAGAGAATCGGAAGCGTATAGTAACCATATTTACGCTTAACGGCAGGTGTGTATATCTCCCAGGAATATTGGTAATCCCATAGCGCACTGACCAACGATTTATCCCACATCAGCGGGTCCAACGGTGCAATGAACGACATCCGCGGCTTTAGATCTGCCTCTCCTTCAAGAACTGCCCTCATAAGTGGTTCATCTTCGGAGCGATAGTAAAATGTCTGCCTGATTCCCTGAACCGTCACAGGCCGTATCTTTCCTTGCGATGACAGCGAATCCAATATTTTTTTCCGTTCTTCTGCATTGACGTCTATCCCAAGGAAGGCCGTACTGTTTTTATCCCAAAGAAGACCGACTGCGCCTATCCTGCGAAGCACACGCCATGCCTTGAATTCTTCATTGTCTTTACAAGGATTCTTCGCTCTCAAAACCGACTCTGGTATGTGTCTTTCAGCAAGATCGTAATATTTCCTGCTCCCCTTCTTATGATGGATGATTAGTTTTCCGTCAGTATAAAGTTGTTCCAACACGGAACGAGCCGCCTGGGATTTCTTTTGCCAGTTACCACTCCAATGCATAGAGGAATGCCAAAAGAGCTCTCCTTCAATAGGAAGTGTATCGCTAGAAACGGGACCATTTTCCTTTATGTAGAAAAGTGCCTTTTTCTCCAACTCCTTTAGGCCCTTAAATGTCTTGCCCAATTCCAAGCTTCGTTCCCTGTAGGACGAGAAGTATGGCCAGTCTTCCGTCGGCCATATGGAGAGTTCCTTGTCGGCATAATCGACCAACTTCCGGTCTTCGTATAAAAGTTCCTGAAGCATTGATTTTGAGAACCCTTTGACTCTTGACTGAAGCGTGAGTTCCGCATTTTTCCCACATACGTCAACAGGGTCATATTGAATACATCCTGCCTGGCGAACGAAATCATATGCGCCTGATTTACGGCAAAACCGATAGGCGCCTATTAACCCTTGTTTTGCCAAAATGAAGCATCTAGCCTGCTGTTTTGTGATCGTCTGCATTTTATAGCATCTACCTTCCTAAAAGTGACAATAAACACAATCATAAACTGTTTATAGTTCTTTGTTTATGACATCCTCGGTTTCTGCCATGGCCCGAAGCGTCATCTCAAGGAGTTTATCAAGCTCCCATCCAAGTTGCTCCGCACCGCGCTCGATCACCTCTCTGGAACACCCTGCCGCAAAACCCTTACTCTTATATTTTTTCTTCAGGGATTTCAGTTCCATGTCCTTCGTACTCTTTGACGGCCGCATCAGCGCTGCTGCCCAAATCAGCCCCGTCAGTTCATCTGCCGCAAAAAGTACCTTTTCCATTTCATGAATCGGCTCCACG
>JAFPRF010000061.1 GCA_017400965.1 Lachnospiraceae bacterium | reverse complement strand
GTTGGTCCGCCTTCGGCGCATCGCTTTCGAGCACCTTCTGATACCTCGCGTAGTATGCTTTGAGGTCATGGTGCTTGGGGTACACCGCCTTCGGCTTTTCCGTCAGCGTTTGCAGGATCGCATGCATCTTTGCGAGTCCAAGCCCGCATTCAAATAGCTGCTCTTTGGACAAGGGCTGTTCCAAAATCGTACCCGACAGGAATGGATACATCCGCCAGTGATCGCCCGATGTATCCGTATAGAAATATTGTCCATTAATTGATGCAATCCATGCCGGATACTGCCATTTTGCCTGAGCACAGGCCTTCGAGTATAACAGATAGTTATATTCTAGGGTCTCCACGCTCATTGCCTTTCGAATGCGTTGACAGATGTACATCCCTCGCGCTGTGTGAATGCAATAGGTCGCGTTGATGTTTCCACCGTCAAGTAACTGCGTACTTAAAATCTCTTCTTGAAGAAATTTTGAGCAAATCTCTTTTATTAATTCCACTGCGCAAATCCCTTCTTCAGATACTGTTCCACGACTTCCACAACCCTTTGCAGGCCTGCTTCATCTTCCTGCGAAAAGCGGTCCTTTACGGGGCTGTCGATATCAAGCACGCCGATGATCTGGCCGCCCCTGCGGAACGGCAGGACGATCTCCGACGCGGAGGCGCAGTCGCAGGCAATGTGCCCCGGGAAAGCGTGCACGTCCGCAACGCGCTGTATGCTTTCTTCCTTGACCGCCGTGCCGCAAACTCCTTTCCCCACGGGGATCCGCATGCAGGCCGTCTTCCCCTGAAAGGGACCGAGCTGCAATTCACCGTCCCGCAGCAGGTAAAAACCTGCCCAGTTCAAATTTTCCAGCGTATCATAAAGAAGCGCTGAAACATTCGCATAGAGCGTCACGTCCCAAGGGCAGCCCTCCGCGAGGGCCTGTACCTGCGCGGACAGCAATTCATAATCCGTCATTATCTTTTCTCCGTCTCATTATTCATTCGCGGCATCCACATTCACGTTACCGCTGCTAAGGCCTGCGCTCGCCGCGTCAAGCGGTAGCCAATCCAAAACCTTTTTGATCTGGCTGTCCCAGAAGTCCCACTCATGACCGGCATTCGGATCCTCATCCCAAGTAACGTCGGCGCCCTTCGCCTTCAGGAAATCACGGAAGGCTTCATTCGCAGGCATCAGGTTATCTTGTCGGCCACAGGAGAGATAGAATTTGGGAATGTTTCTCTTTTGCGCCAGCATCTCCTCCACCGCAACCATTGGATTCTGGTTGGTCTTGGATGCCGCTTCCAGATTGTCGAACAGTCCAATGTTGGCCTCCTCCGATAAGTTTTCAAATAAGTGCACGGCCGAAGACAGGCCAGCCACGTAACCAAAGGTATCCGAGAAAACAATGCCGTTTCGAAGGGCACCGTATCCTCCCATGGAAAGACCTGCGATAAAGGTATCCTCGCGCTTATCAGAAAGCGGGAACATGCGCCTTGTCACCTCGACCAGCTCTTTCCCGATAAAGGTCTCGTAATCATTCCAGGGCGTTCTGGACTTGAAATAAAAGGAATTGTCGCCGGAGGGCATCACCACCGCGAGGTTTTTCTCCTCCGCCCATCTCTGGATGCGGGTGCCGCTCACCCAGTCCGTATAGTTGCCGAGAAGCCCGTGTAGTAAATACAGGGTCTTAAACTTCTGCCCCGGCTTTGAAAGGTAGGTTCCCGTCGCGTAATCGATCTTGTCCGACGGCAGGATCACGTTCAGCGGCACCGTGCGAAACAGTGCGCAGGATAAGTAATTGACTTGAATCAGTGCCATGGCATTTCATCCTTAGAATCCCAAATTGTCATTCACGAGGATCACGTGAATTCTTCCGGCGTGCTTCGAATATCTCGTCAGCAAGAACTGACAGCAGATCGTATCAGGGCTCTTGCAGTCCATGCAGGCGCCAGTCTTCGCACAAGGCGTTGATAAGCCAAAGCGCTGCGCATTGATGGGTGCCGCCACGTTTCTCGCGCGCTTCATGGCACTGTCGTAATCCGCGCAGACCTTATTCATGCCGGCGATGAAGATCACCTTCTTCGGGCCGTAAGCGATGGCAGATACGCGGTTTGCGTTGCCGTCGATGTTGACAAGGATGCCGTCCTCCGTCATGGCGTTGATGCCTGCAAGGTATACGTCGGCGCTGTAGGATTCACGCTCTGCCGCGCCCCTGTCAGCAGCCGCATAGCGGTCGATAAAGCGATAGTCCGCCGTCTTTACCGCGTCCACGAGGCCAATCTCCTGCGCGCTGGTCGCGCCGCCCATGGTAACGCTGCTGCCCTTCGGGATCAGCTCCAGCGCGATCTTTAGCGCCTCCTCCTTCGTTGCCGCATAGTATCCGGACATGTTGCGGGACTCCAGTCCCTTAATGACCTTCTGTGCCAGAAGTGCATTCCTTTTTGTGATGTTTTCGTTCATAGCGTTTCCCCTTTCTAAACTCATGATAGTTTCCCTTCCCCATATGTTCAGTGTACGATTTTAGGCCCTGCATGTCAAACGTTTCTCCTGCCCATTCCTTGCATTTCCTTGCCATTTTCTGCAACTCATGCCGCGTTTTGGTGCAACTTATTTCCAAAGCATTTACAATTTCCATCCATCTGTTATGATGATATCGTAAACAACAAGCGTACTTGATTTGGAGGTGCCCACATGAAAATCCGAATCTCCGTTTCGGAGGAGAAATTCGACCTTGTAAGTAAATATCTGACCGGTCACGGGGTCGAGATCAGTGAAGACGCCGAATACGTGCTCTCGGAAGCCTCGAGGTATCCCGCATTCCTAACCGTTCGCGACGACAAAAAGGACCGCATGCGCCTGGCCGCCGCAGAGGTGATCTACGTGGAAGCCTTTGGAAAGGAAATCGAGATCCACGCAGCGCAGGGTACGTACTACGCCCTAGACCGCATGTATCAGCTGGAATCCCTGTTGGATCCGCAGGAGTTCCTTAGGATCAGTAAGTCGGTCATCATTTCGAGGAAGCACGTGAAAAAGATCCGCGCTTCCCTGTCCATGAAATACGTCCTGACCCTGTCGGACGGAACTCTCGTGGACGTCACCAGAAGCTATTACAACGATTTCCGCAAATTCTTTGCGATTTAATTTAGGAGGTACAACATGGCAGCAGTAACAATTTACATCATCATCGCGATCGCCATCGCAGGCATCATCACCCTCATCAGCCTGGTCACCTATAATAAAAGGCTGGAGAAGATCACCAAGGGAGAGCTTCACGATACCCACTCAAAGATCCCTGAACCCGGTACGACGGCCGGCGTCACCTATAAGACCGTTCTCATTGGCCTCACCATCGTCATCGTCCTCAGCGTCAGCCGCCTAAACGGCATGATCGACGGCCTAAACAATACGATCAACTACATGAAGGGCACCCAGCATCAAATGGAAATGGAGATCCTCTCGCTCCAGGATCAGTTGGCGCAAAGCGGGCGCCTCGTGGCAGGGTCCTCTTGGACGATCACGGGCGAAGACCTGCAAAAGAAGACCGTAGACCTTCAGTTTTCCATCGAACTAAATCAATACTCCGAGGACACCCGCGTGACTCTCGGCCTCGGCACCCAGGAAATCACGCTAAAAAAGACGGCGGCCGGAACCTTTAGCGGAACCCTCACCACGGACCTGTTCGCTTACTATGACAAGCTGAAGATCTTCATAGGCGAAGGAAACCATACCACGGTGGAGACCGAAGATTTCCAGCAATATTTGTTCTGGGACGTACTACCTCTGCCTTTCATGACCTGTCAGTTCGACAACAAGGATTCCTTCGGAAAGATCAAGTGCAACGGTTGGTATTGCTACAGCTATGAATTACCTGAAAAGCTCGAGAAGGTGACCGTCACTTACATAGGAGACGGCAAAGAATTAAAGACGGTCGACGTGACCTCGGAGGTAAAGGAGGGCGCGCAGATCCAAATAGATAAGGATCTCACGGTAGAAAAATACCTTGCGCTTCGCACCACCGTCATCACCAAGGATGGTTATCGGATCGAATCGCAAAATGACGTCGTATTCAAGGCAAGCCCTGAGTATCACGGCGAGGATTACGAGCGCATCTATGACGCGGCTGGCAATCTTGTCTGGGATAATGAGAAATACAATTAAAAGATAGTCTTTGACCAAACCGCCATCTTATGATAGAGTATAAGAGCTAAGGAAGGAACGCTTAGGTGAACGCCGAAGCGTTCCTTTTATGATGAACCAAAGGAGTACCTATGAGCATCTTAAACGTAGAACATTTAACTCATGGTTTCGGTGACCGTGCGATCTTTAATGACGTATCCTTCCGCCTCTTAAAGGGTGAGCACGTAGGCCTGATCGGCGCCAACGGTGAAGGAAAGTCCACCTTCATGAACGTGATCACGGGAAGCCTTGTTCCCGACGAAGGGAAAATTGAATGGGCAAAGAACGTCCGCGCAGGATATCTCGACCAGCACACGGTTTTAACGCCCGGCCAGACCATCCGCGACGTCCTCTCCTCTGCCTTCGACTTCCTTTACGAGATGGAGTCGCAGATGAACGAAATCTGCGAAAAGATGGGTGAGGCAACGCCCGAAGAACTGGAAAAATACATGGAGGATCTGGGCACGATCCAAGACCTTCTTGACGCACATGACTTTTACGTGATCGACGCAAAGGTCGAGGAAGTGGCCAGGGCGCTAGGCCTCGTCGACTTAGGGCTTGACCGCGACGTCACGGAGCTCTCCGGCGGCCAGAGAACCAAGGTCCTTCTTGGAAAGCTCTTACTTGAAAAGCCTGACATTCTGCTCCTCGACGAGCCCACCAACTACCTCGACGCGGAGCACATCGCTTGGCTGACCCGGTATCTGCAGGAATACGAGAATGCCTTCATCCTCATCAGCCATGACATTCCGTTCCTAAACAGCGTCGTGAACCTGATCTATCACGTGGAGGGCCAGACCCTAACGCGCTATGTCGGCGATTATGATAAGTTCCAGGAAGTTTACGCCATGAAAAAGTCCCAGTTGGAGGCCGCTTATAACCGCCAGCAGAAAGAGATCGCGGACTTAAAGGACTTCGTTGCGAGAAATAAGGCGCGCGTCAGCACCCGTAACATGGCCATGTCCCGCCAGAAGAAGCTGGATAAAATGGACGTGATCGAGCTCGCGGCGGAAAAGCCAAAGCCTGAGTTCCGCTTCCAGGAGGCAAGGACCCCCGGCCGCGTTCTCTTCGAGACTAGGGACCTTGTGATCGGCTATGAAGAGCCCCTCTCCAGCCCTCTGAATTTAGTCGTTGAGCGCGGCAACAAGATTGTCTTAACCGGCGCCAACGGCATCGGAAAGACAACGCTCCTAAAGAGCCTTCTCGGTCTGATCCCGCCTCTTTCGGGCAGCGTGGAACAAGGCGATTACTTAGAGATCGGCTACTTCGAGCAGGAAATGAGCGGCTCTGGCTTTAAGAGCTGCCTCGAGGAGCTTTGGGACGAATTCCCCAGCATGTCACAGTACGAGGTGCGCTCCGCCCTCGCAAAGTGCGGCCTGACGACCAAGCACATCGAGAGTAAGGTGAAGGTCCTCTCCGGCGGCGAGCAGGCAAAGGTCAGACTTTGTAAGCTCATCAATCGCCCGAGCAATCTTCTGCTCCTTGACGAGCCGACCAACCACCTTGACGTAGATGCCAAGACAGAGCTTCGCCGCGCCCTGGAGGAATACAAGGGCAGCATCCTCATGGTATGCCATGAACCCGACTTTTATGAGGGGTTAGCAACCGCGGTTTGGGACTGCACCAAATGGACCACGCGCATCTAATCTTTTTCTGCAAATGAGTTGAAAAAAGGAAGAAAATTCGGTATAGTAAAGGGTAGAGCAATCATCCTTACAAGGAAAGAGGAATGGAATTATGAAAAAGAAATGGAAATTACTTGTGTGCGGGCTGTTACTCGGTACCATGCTGACGGCCTGCTCTGAGGGCGGCGAGTCTTCCGTGGAAGATCTCTTAACGGGTACGCCCATCACGATCACGGGAGAACCGGAGCTGACGCCTCCGCCCGAGTCCTCGCAGGAGGAAAGCAGCGCACAGGCAAGCACGGGCGCTGCGGATGGCACGGAGGAATCCAAGGCAACGCCCAAGCCCGATAAGAACACCGATCATACGAACATGTACCGCAGCGAATTAACTGGCGAGTGGATCAGCAAGGACATCGAGAACCAGCGTCCCGTGGCGATCATGGTGGACAACGAGATCCTGACCTATCCCCACTACGGCATCAACCAGGCAGACGTGGTTTACGAGATGATGAACTCCACCGCGAACGGCCGCATCACCCGTTTCATGTGTATCGTCAAGGACTACGCACAGATCGAGCGCTTCGGCGGCGTACGTTCCATCCGTCCGACGAACTTCCTCGTAGGCTTCCCCTATGAAGTTATCTTCTGTCATGACGGCGGACCTTTCTACATCAACGATTACACCGCAAAGAAGTACTGCAATCACTTTAGCGGCATCTTCGCTAGATACACCCGACCTGCTTCGGAGCGTCCTTCCTGGGCAACCTCCTATGCCGGCAGATCCTATGCTTCTGAGTATACCGAGTTTGTTACCTACGAGAATTACAAGAACCCTGACACCGGAAAGTCCTACACGGGTCTGAAGAGTGCTCTTGAGTCCGCGAAGTTCAGCAAGGAATACTCCTCTTCCTATAAGGGAACCGGCTTTAACTTCCTTGAGGACGTTGAAACCGATCTCTCCGACGTCAAGGGTGTGGCAAAGGGCGTTGACGTAAGCCTTCCCTTCTCTCACACCAAGACGGCGCTCAAGTACAACAGCACGACCAAGACCTACGATCTTTACGAGTATGGCAGTAAGCACACCGATGCCGCAGACAACGACAACGTAACGACCTTTAAGAACGTGATCATCCTGAACTGTAGCTTCTCCCAGCTCGACGAGCACGGCTACATGATCTACAACTACTACAACTACTACGGTTCCACCAAGACCAAGGGCGAAGGTTATTACCTGACCAACGGCAACTGCATCCCCATCAAGTGGACCAAGTCCGATAAGGATACGGAGCCCGCACATTACTACGATGCGAAGTCCGGTGAAGAGCTTTACATGAACGCCGGTAAGGTTTACGTCAGCTTGGTTCCTTCCGATTCTTGGGGCAGCGTTATCATTAAGTAACTCCAAAAAGTAACACCCTGACGGTTCGCCGCCAGGGTGTTTTTTAGTGCAAGTAGGTGGTTGCCCAGTATCTCGAAAGATTGAAGTTCCGGATGCCTAGGTTATTGTAGACGTCTTTCACGTAATTGACATACCTTGCTGATTTAGAATCCACTTCATGATCCTCTAAGTACGGGAGGATTACGGGGGCCGCGTCAGCGGAAAGATCCCTCAGATAGCGCCAATCCGCTTCCTTCACGGAGTATTCCAGGTTGTACTTCGCGCAGATATAATCGGGATGCGAGAAGGCCAGACCGATGTAGCAGACGGTCACGATGACCATGCCGTAACGGAACAGCGGAAAGTCCGGTTTGTAGATTGAAACCACCACGCAGACAAACAACAGAAACAGTACCGCAAGTGCCCAGAGCACGATGATCCGCAGGAAGGTCAGGTCATAACTGGAAATGTACAGGATCATGCGCATCGCGCTGGAAGCGATCATGATAAAGGTGCAAAGACTCATGACCGTGAGGATTCCCTTGAGGATCTTGCTCTCCTTGAAAAAGGCGAGGCAGAACAGTACGGCGATCAAATTAAATACGGACACGCCGAGGAGCTGGAAAAAGCCTTCCCTTGCGTATTGCGCGTAGGTGTAGCCCTCAGGGAGCTGGAGCTGACCCAGGAACAGTCCAAAGATCTGAATGCCGCTAAAGAGCAGGTACATCACGGTCAGAAGCGAGGTCACCGTGATCGCAAGGATGGGCTCGCCGTGGCGATGGTCCTTTACTTCCTCCCGAAGGCTCTTTTTGCAGAGGTTCGAAACCAGCATGTAGGTGCCAAAGTACCAAAAGACTATGTGGAAGATCACGCCAAAGACGCTTCCCAAATTGATCATCGCAAGTAACCCGTCCGTGATCTGGCGGAAAAAGGCATCTGCGCTGCTAAGGAGCGCCGCAATGACAAAGAAGATCGGGCAGGCGATCACAAGTCCCAGCCCCACGTAAACGGCGCGCCTTGTACCCTCTGACTTACCCTTTTTGACAAAGGCCGTCATGTCGCGGATCGGGCGTTCCAGCTCTAGGATCGACGAAAGAAGCGCCGCAGGGATGGCTCCCGCGAATTTTTCCAAGCCCCACTTTTCCGTGTGGAAAAACTGCGTAAGCAAAAAGCACATGAGGAGCAAAAAGATGCCCGTCTTATTCAAGGCAATGATCCTTAGATCGTCCGTGCAAAAGGTGGCGATGCCGAGAAGGACCGTGCTCACCATAATAAAGCGACTGCCGCCTTTCAAGGTAAGTTCTAGTTTTTTCATACAGGAGCAGAAATACCAAAGGCTCCCGGCTACGAAAAAAGGGAAGGTGATCCCTGATGGGTTCTTATACATGCAAAAGGCATAGAATAAAGCGTATGCAGCCGTTGCCGGTCCAAAAAACTGGAAGCTTTCGCGAAATCTCTTTGTCTCTTCCGTCGTCTGCTTTGGTACCAGCGACCCGTTGATCACCTGCAGATCCGAAGCATTTACAAGTTTCGGCGTCTCGGCGTCGACTGCCATTGATTCGTTCATTTCACTCATGATTTTTTCACCTCGTTTGGTTCATAGGCCAGTAAATCCCCTGGCTGGCAGTCCAGTGCGTCGCAAAGCTTCGCAAGGGTTGACACCTTGATGGCCTTGGCCTTCCCAGTTTTTAGGATCGACATGTTCGCGAGGGTGATCCCAACGCGGTTTGCCAGCTCGCCCACGCTCATCTTCCGCTTCGCCAGCATCACGTCTATGTTAAAGATGATATTTCCATTTAGTTCTTCTCTCAGTTCTTCTTCCATGGCGTTCTCCTTTCTTCCCTCAAATTCTTAGATGGTCAGGTCGCTCTGCTCTTGCAATGCAGCCGCCTTACGGATCAGGTGAGACAGGCAGGCTGCGGCGATCGTAATGGCGATGCCCGCAAATACAACGACCATGGAGACAAGAAGAAGTCCCGGATGATTGATGTTGCAGAATAACAAAATGATGTTGCCAATGAAGAAGTAGGCGCTGTCTCCGCCTGCCATCCAGGCTACCCATTTCATCCAGTTGGCATTGGCCATGGAAAAGGACTTGTCCTTTCCGATGTTGGTTGCGATCTGCCATCCAAAGAACAGAACGCTAAAGCAGGGAATCGCCGCGATCCAAAGAAAGATCAGCCAAGGCCAATACGCTCCGCTAAATTCCGGATACATGTTTACGAAAGTCTGCCCGCACGCAGGGAATACGTAAAAGCAGATAAAAGCACCAAAGATTCCCGTTCCGATAATGATCAGTTTGATTAAGTTTGCAAAAGTTTTCTGTTCCATGTAAGCCTCCTAGTTTAATCCTTTTTTCTTTTTGAATTCCCGCCAGGTCTCGCGATAACCAGGCAGGTATTGTATGGTGATCAGATCCTCTGGACGCGCTTGCGTCGCGTAGATAAAAAGTAAGAAAATCCATTCCAGCGGCTTCATGATCGTATAAACAATGTCTGCTGCCGCCTTGGTTTTGATCATCCGCGCAACGGGGAATCCGTACTTGTCATAAAAGCTTCTGAGCGCCTTGTGGAATCGCGGCGTCTTTTCCTCTAGGACCAGTTCAAACGCGTTGGCGATCTCTAGCTGGCGGTTGACCACAACCCGGTGACCATGGCGTTCGCCCATACGCAGGGGCTTTACAACTTTTTCATGGCCTCCAGCCGCCACCGTACACAGGTAATGTTCATCATATTGCACGTTCGGCGGTGCCTGCATCTGGGAAAACGTCCAGTCCGCGGTCTCCGTCCAAGTTCGGATCAGTGAGTCAGGGCTCTGTCCGAAGAGGATCGAGATCCCCAGGATCACGCCGAGTACTGGCAGCATTAGAAGGAGCGCTATAAGAGGCCAATTCTTTGACTTTGACAGGATCCGCTGAAACCATGTTTCATCCGCGCTTCTTCCTTCCATGTCCATCCAAGCATCGTACTCTTCCAGCTTTTCCCGGATCAGCGACCAACAGATCAAGTTCAGATTGATCGGGAAGACCCAGTTGATCATGTCGAATCCCACCTGAATACAAAAGATGATCACCGAAATCATCGCCGGATACATCGCCGCCATCGCAAGAACGGAAAGGAGTGGCGGCGTCTTCCCCGGCCTGCTGAGCATGAGCCCGACGAAACCTAAAACGCCAACGATCAAGACAATGATATAGGTTTCTCTGTGGCCCGAGCAAAGCATTTGGTGCCTTTGCAGGTTGTATAACTGCTTCGTCCAGTACGCATCCGTTCGGCTCAGACTGCCAAGCTCGTCCGTGATCGAATTGTATAGGATCGTGAGACAGGTTCCAAGGAATGCAGTGATCAGCCAGATGATCTTCTTGTGTCTCATTTCCGGCTTGATCAGTCCCCGAATATTTAGAATGCTCAGGGTGATCGGGGAGAAAAAACAAATAAAGATGATGGCGCCCCAAAGAATTAAAGCGAGCAATTCTCTTACTATTGGTATCGACTCCATTTCCTCTCCCTCCTTTCTGACTTACGTCTGCGGTGCGTTTCCGCCCTTCGACCTTACCTTATCACGGACGATTCTAAATGTCAATATAAATTTATCGTATTTCGATAAATTATTTTTGTAATCCAAAAATCAGGAGCAAACAAAAAGAGGAACGGAAAAATTCCGTTCCTCTTGTAAATCGTTTTTTTCGGCCCACAGGCCTTCCCTATTATTTTGAAAGCTGCTTCATGTACAGCTTGATCTGTTGGTCGTTTAGCGACAAGAGCGAGCCATCCACCTCGAGTCCGGCACAGAACATGTTGCCGTAAATCGTCACGCTCTTAAACAGTCCTCCAACGCTTCTGTTGAGTTCAAGACCCGTGCTTCCATTCGCGTAATTCTCATTCACCACGATACCGATGTTTCGATCCTTAAAAGGTCTTAATAGTAATCGGTTATCTCCCATGATCGTTCCAAGAAACTGGGTGTCGATCTCTGCTTCCATCGGAGGTTTTCCAGGTTCACAGATAATACCACGTACAATCATCTCGTACCTCCCTAAAACTAGCAATTGCCTTACTACATCGGACGCCTTTCCTTACGGAATCGGCTTCTTCTGCCATTTAATTATATCTCATTTATTGTTTTTGTTCAAGTAATTCCACCAAAAATTTGCTAGTTTCAGTAAATTCGCCGAATTTAGGGAATGACCGGCGTCCAGTAGGTCTGCTGATAGATGTCCGTGAAGCGGAATACCGCGGAAACGTTACGGTTTTCGATGGTCAGATTCCCGATCACTTCGCTCCCGTCATAGGTCATCTGCTCTCCTAGCATATAGGTGTCATTATAATTTCCCTCGTAATCATAATAATCGCAGAGGAAATCCAGCTTGTCCCCCACGTTTAACTGGACGAGGCTCTTGGGCTCCACCGTCACTTCTCCGGTCTTGTAAACGGTTCTGGCACCAGCGACGTAACCGTTCGGTCTCGCGTCATCAAAGACAATGATCAGCTCACAACGCTCACCATTGATCATCACTGGAACGTAACCCGTGTGAGAATAATGATCTTTGCTCACCACGCTGTCCAAATGATAGTAGGCAACGATCTGACCATTGAAGGATAACCATGTGTTATCATACTCACCGACCAATCCTCTGTCAAGCTCAAAGGTATTGTCCAATCCAAGATCAATGTAGCCTGACCCATCATCCACGAAAACATTGAGCTCGATGTGCGTCAAAAGATTCCACTCGTCATTGGAAAGCATGATCCGATATTTTCCATCGGTATCCTTCTTCCAGACAAGCTTAGAGGGATCCAGAGAATGATCATTTACGTAATTCTGCGACTGCGTATCGGAGGTAAAGCTTCCAAGGAGGTCCGTCGCCGCCGTCGGAAGACCGCCGGATACCAGACCGCCAAGGAGCGAGGTCAGGGGTGAACCGGTACTCAGGCTCGTTCCGTTTTGCACGGCATGAGACTGGCCAGTGCCCTCGGTATTGGCGAACTTTAAGATGGTCTTCGTGTACTCCGAATCCATGCCAAGCTGCTCATATTCCTTCACGGCAGACTGTGCCTTTGCGGGCTTCTTATACGGGAAGTAGATTGCCACGCCGTTGGCGTCCTTCATGTTTGCGGAGGTACGATTGTACTTCACCGCCTCCAGTACGGCGTTTTGAAGTTCTTTCGCAGCATTGCCCATTACGTTCTCTGCCAGGTTGACCAGATCCACCTGGTCGATCTTCGAGGACTGTGCAAATTCCCTCGTCTTATTTCTCGCATGAGAAATGGTCTCATAACCATCGTTTTGCAGCGTGGTGCCCATTTCCTTCGCGAAGGCCGTCATCTTATCGGGCACGGTCTGGCTAAATTCCGCCAGATCCACCACGGAAAGCGTCGTCTTCTGACCGTTACATCTTCTGTCGCAAACCTCGACGAAATCGTCCACGATCTTCTGGCCGATCTCAATGGTGGGCATGGAAGTATTCTTTCCAAGGGCGGTCAGCCAGTTCACGTAATACCAACCAACGCCAGGCTCCGTCTCCTCAGACGCGATCATGTAGTCCGCGTGATCCGCGAGCATCATGGCGTTCTCATAGGTTGCCATCAGGCAGGCGTCAAAGCCAATGAAATCGAACTTCGTGCCCGCATTCTTTAACGCGCTGTCGATCTCAGCAAGGCTCATGGAACCGCTCGATGCGTTCCGTTCATCATAGCCGTAGCCGGAGATCGAACCGCCGCCGTGATCCCAAAAGATCAGCATGTTGCGGTTCGCCGGGAAGTTCTTTGTACAGTATTGGATGAACTCCGTTAAGGTCTCAGGCTTGGTCATGGAAGCCTTGCCCGCGTCCTTTTTCAGGGTCACCAGCTGTCCGTTCTTGACCTGATAGATCTGGTTTTTATCGTTAGCTACGACATTGTTCTTCCACTTCTTGCAGCCGCCAGTATAGACAATGAGATTGACGTTATCGCCAAATTGCGCCTTCATCATCTCCTGCAGATCGGAGGTTGCCATACCGCCCTTGGACTCGAGATCTGTGCCGCAAAGGTAGACCATCAGCGTCACTTTATCCTCGCCATTGCCAAGGATTTTCGTATATTTCTCACGCGCACCCGTTGCGACGCGGGTATTGAGCTCTGCCTCCTCCGGATGCCAGTTGCCCACGCCCTGGGAGCCGATCTGGAACTCATCCGCCACGTTTCCCGCACCGCTTGTCAGGTCCGTGAGCGCGTTCATCACGCTGCTGCCGCCCGTCACGCTATTTGCCACGTTATTTAAGAGGTTTCCGCCGCCGCCCGAGAAAAGCAGTATCCCGACAACGATCACGCCAATGATCAAAATGATCGGCAAACCGCCGCCTAATCCGCCACCGCCGCCGGAGCCGCTGCCACCGGAGGGCCTGTAGCCTCCACCGCCCGAAGGCCTTCTGCCGTTCGTCGTGCCAACGCTGCCCGTTCCAAGGCCGCTGCCGCGCCTGTTTACGCTCCCGCTTCCGCCGAGGACGTTCTTATCTCTTGAACTTGGTCTGTTGTCCATACCCTACCTCTTTCCGCGCTTATGCTTCCTCATCCATGATTTTCTGCAGATTGTACTTCAGAATGTCATAACCATATTTGCTAGTATTTTCTGCATGCAGGTCCTCCTGGTTCGCAATGACGTACAAATCTCCAAAATCCCATAACGTTGCATGCGAATCACCAATGTCATTCGACTTTTTTATGCGGGACATCGTTATACAAAATGCAATGCCCGTACCGATTGCCAATCCGAAAAGGCCTCCAACAATATTTCCTACCATCATCTTATTTTTCCTGCCTTTCATGTACAAAGCTTCTCGCGTCGCCGCTACAGGTTAATTTGATGCTATCATGAAATGCCCGTAGCTTACGAATGCCCTTCCCCCATGCTATGCCTGCCGCAATCGTCATTATGCCCAAAAGAGCCATGATATACAGCACGGCACCTTCGGTGTCTACAACCATGAAAAACGGACCAACCAAAAAGCCCGCCAAAGGGACCGTTATGGCGCTAAAAATGATGCTAAGGATCAAAAAAGTCAAAGTCGCTTTTTTCTTTACGCAAGGTACGGCGCCAATCGTCTTGCCCGTCTGCCCGTTTACCAAGATCGTATAGGGCTGATCCTCAATGCGGAAGGTCAAAAACCATGCGGGTAACAACGCATACTCCGACTTGATCACCTTCGAGAGCGGGTTGGTGTAGGTCAATCTGAGGTTGCTATGATCGCAGAGGTCCTGTTTCACGGCCTCGTCAAATAGCTCCTTTGCCCGAGTGAGCGCCACATCCTTTGCATCCTTGGTGCCCACGTCAAAACGATCCGCATAAAAACCCGAAAGATACATGGGCTGAAACTCTTTCAGACCGGCCATGTCGTAAGGTTCGAGCCTCTCTGAGATATCATCATTCAGCCTCTTTGACGCATCCTGCGTCAGTCTCTTAAAGTGCATCTCCGCGACGTGATGTATATATCTTGTTACGTAAGTTTTACTAGTAACCCTCGCCGAATACTTAAAGTATTTCTCATCGCCATAGTAAATATCATAGAGCCAAAAAGGAATGTAAATACCGCGCAGCTTTTCCACCTCAAAGTTTTTGATCACGGACGGCACGTAATACCCGCGCTTTAACTTCTCGCGAATGGCGGACTCTGCCTGCTCCTTCGTCACGGAAAACGGGATGATGTAATCCGGCTCCAAATACTCTTCCACGCGGTCTAATACGACCGTCGCCTGTCCGCAGTACGCGCAAAATGAAGAGGCCTCCACTTCGTTCACGGCCAGCTCTGCGCCGCAGGAATTACAGTGCAGGATCTGCATTTTCATCTTCGCATGCTGACGTGCTTTTTGCTTCTTCTTTTCCTTCTCGCGCTTTGCTTCCTGTTCCTTCCTTGCCTGCTCTTCTCGTTCTTCTTTTGCCCGAGCCTCAGCCTCTTCAGCTTTCTTTGCATCTGCGGACTCGTCAGATTTCGGGACGGAAAAGACGCCGCCGCAATACTTGCAGTGCATCTTCCCTAGTTCCGGGTCAAATTCCATGGTTGCGCGACATCTGGGACAACGATAGTTTTTTTGCACCTTAACCCCTCCATTCCTTTTCTTTCTGAAGCTGCTCTTTCAAAACAACTGAACCTCGTCCGGAGGGCTTTGCCGAATGCAGACCATCCTCCGAAGCAATGATACGTAACTGACCAAAATCTGAAAGTCTTCCGGAAAAATCGCCAATGTCATTGGAATGTTTTACAAAAGAAACCGTTAGGAAATACGCGATTCCAACGCCTAGGGCAATTCCCATCAAAACTCCTAATACATATCCACCCATCACCTATCCTGCCTTTCTTTTACGAATCGACTGGTCACGCCACTGCGCGTCAGTTCCACGCTCTTACGAAATGCCTTGTGCTTTTTCCAGGCAGAGCTCCAAAAGCCCCAAATTGCCAGTCCCGCGAAGACAAAGTACATGATCACGGCCTTAAAACCATCCTCTTCGGCAAGCATGTCCGTCAGTACATACCTAGTTGCAATGCCGCCAAGAGGTGCCAACATAGCACATAGGATGGCCGCCAAAATGCCAAAGGTTGCATAGGCCTTTGCCTTGACATAGGGCACGGCGCCCACCATCTTTCCCGTCTGGCCGTTCACTAGGATCGTATAGGGCAGGCCTTCATTTCGGAAGGTCAAAAACCATGCCGGCAACAGCGCGTATTGCACGTCCGTAACCTTGTGTACCGGACTGGAATACACCATTTTTGAACCGCTATGCTTTACGGTTGACGCAACCACCTCATCAAACATCCCCTTCGCGCGGGAGACGGCGAGATCCTTTGTATCCTCCACTCCCATGTCGAAGCGGTCTGCGTAAAAGCCCGAGAGATACATGGGCTCGAAGTTCTCCAGTGCATCCATGCGATAGGGTTCAAGCCTTTGGGAGGAATAGTCGTTTAAGTTTTTGGAAGCATCCAGCGTGAGCATATGATAATGGCAGTCCGCAATGCGAAGCGCATACCTGGTCACGGAGGATTTCCCACGCTTTACGGTATATTTATAAAACTGTTCATCACCATAGTAAAGGTCATAGAGCCAAAATGGCACGTAAATCCCGCGCAGCTTTTCAATCTCAAAGTGCTTAATCTCATTAGGAACGTAAAAGCCCGCCGTAATCTTCTCCCGAATGATCTGCTCCGCGCGGTCCTGCGCCACTGAAAAAGGCATCACATAGTCTGGCCGCAGATACTCATCCACACGGTCGAGTACCACCGTCGCCTGGCCACAGTAGGCGCAAAATGACGACACCTCCACATCATTCACCGCCAGCTCCGCCCCGCAGGCCTTACAGGTCAGGATCTGCATTTTCATCGTCGCGTGCGTTCTCTCTTCCTTGACCTTCCCCTGGTCTGCCGGCGCCACAGTTTCCTCTCGCTCCTCGGAAACCTCTTCGACGGGATACGAGCTGCCGCAATACGCGCAGTACATCATCCCCGTATCTGGCATATACTCCATGTTCGCCTGACATGCAGGACAGCGATAAATCTTTTGCATTCCACAATCCTTTCGAAATCAAAGCATGAAAGAACAATAGTTTCCAATATAGATTCATCATAACACACGGGGCGGTATCGTGACAATGGCTACTTGCCCACGATACCGCCCCGTAAAGTGCGCATCAATTCGCATAATGGGGGTTGACGTTTCGAATATCACGTTGTATTCTAGTTCCAATATTCAAAGGCTGTGAAGAGAAGAGTAGGCAAGAAGATACGGCACAGAGAGTCTGGAATGGTGAGAATAGACGCGGAAGGGCTTGCTGAAAATGGTCTCGGAGCTGCGCACCGAAGTTGAAAAACCAAGGCTGCGACGGGTTCACCCGTTAACGTGACAGGCTATCGATGGATCATTTCCCGTCCGTAGCTGCTAAGGCCGTTATCGCGAGGTATCGGTAAATTAGGGTGGTAACACGAAGCGTAAGCTCTCGTCCCTGAAAGAAATTTCAGAGAGGAGGGCTTTTTTAATGCAAATGATGAGTCAAGTAACTGCAACGCGATGTTAACAACTAATTCAAAGAAATGAGGTGACATACCATGAGAAAGATTTTAATCGGAGGAGCATGGCCCTATGCGAATGGGTCATTACACATTGGACACGTGGCAGGACTGCTGCCCGGAGATTTACTTGCAAGATATCATAGAGCCTTAGGCGACGAAGTCTATTTCGTATCAGGAAGCGACTGCCATGGCACGCCTGTCGCGATCCGCGCAAAGCAGGAAGGCAAGACGCCCCGCGAGGTGAGCGATCATTATCATGAGGAGTTTACGGAGTGTTTTCAAAAGCTTGGTTTCAGCTATGATTGCTATACCAAGACCTCCTCGCAGGAGCATAAGGATTTTATCCAGAGATTCCACAAAAAGCTCTACGAGAGCCCCTATGTCTACGAGAAAGAGGCGCCCCAGGCCTTTTGCGAGCATTGCAATACCTTCCTCGCAGACCGCTTTGTGACAGGGCTTTGCCCGAAGTGCGGCGCACCCGCCAGAGGTGATCAGTGCGATGCCTGCGGAACAGTATTAGAGCCCGAAAACTTAAAAGAGCCCATCTGCGCCGTCTGCGGGAAGCCGATCCAGTTTCGGAACTCCAAACATCTGTATATCGCGATTTCAAAGCTCGAAAAAGAGCTGAAAGCCTTGGTGGACGGTCATCCAGAGTGGCGAAAGAACGCCATCGCTTTTACGAATAAGTACATTGAGGAAGGACTGCGCGACCGCGCATTGACAAGGGATTTGGAGTGGGGCATCCCCGTTCCGAAGGATGGGTATGAGAACAAAACCATTTATATTTGGGCGGAGAATGTACTGGGTTACCTGTCTGCTAGTGAGGTTGCCGCAAAGAAGGCTGGTCTGGATTATGCGGCGCTTTGGGATGCTAAGTCTTCCGACTGCATCCACTATTACATACACGGCAAGGACAACATCCCCTTCCACACCATTATCCTTCCCGCGCTCCTTATTGCC
>JAFPRF010000060.1 GCA_017400965.1 Lachnospiraceae bacterium | reverse complement strand
TTTGCACAGGATTATCAAAAGATCAAGGATTATCTTTTTCAGGTAACGGGCACAGAAAGCAAGCTCTATCGCTTTCCTGGCGGAAGCTCGAATACCGTGACGAACGTCGACATACATGAATTTATCGATTATTTGAATGAGGTGGGTACACCCTATTTTGACTGGAACGTATCCTCAGGAGATGCCGCAAAGGAGACGCTGTCCGCAGAGGCCATTCTTCGTAATGCAACGGCTGGGATCGAAGGGCGTGATACAAGCGTGATCCTGTTTCATGACGCGGCGAGCCGCAGAACAACGGTGGATGCGCTTCCCGCGATCATCGAAAAGCTGCAGGCGATGGAGGACGTAGAACTCCTGGCGATCACGGAGGACACCGAACTCATTCAGCACGTAAAGGCAAGAGAGGCAAGAGAGGCATCAAACTAGACTAGACGTCATTTGGAGGTACAAGGACATGGGTTTTTTCTCTGATCTGAAGGAGGACTTAAATCAGGCTGTGAATGAGCTACTGCCGGACGGTGATAAGTCGAAACCTGCGGTCGATTCTGCGAAGAGTAACGAGACGTTGCAGGAGCTGGCAAATCTCGAGGCAATGCTGCAAAACATCGACGATCTACATGCGGAAAAGCTCTCGCAGACGCAGGAGGAAGAAGCGTCCGTGACCTTTACGCAGATGGAGCTGAACATTCCTGCGGCCGAGGAGCCCGCGCCTGCTGAGCCGGAAGAAGCGCCTGCACCTACCCCCATCCTTATGGTAGAAGAAGAGGAAATCGTAGAGGAGCCTGTTGCACCCGCACCGAAGACGGTAGCGCCCGTGCAGAAGCCCGCACCCGCACCTGCTCCCGTAAAGGCACCTACGCCGAAGGCCGCAGCGCCCGTACAGCAGACGGCGCCGATCAGAGGAACGGCAGCGGAGCGCATGGCAGCGGAGAGAAAAGCGGAGGAGATCAGAATGGCAGAGATAGCAAGCCAGAATCCCAGCGTGATCGATAAGAGCTGGGTACTAGATTTGACCAATATGGAAGAGATGGAAGAGACCGCCGTGATCACGGCAGGTATGCGCGTAAAGGGCGACATATTGTCCAATGGATCCGCAGACGTGTTCGGTGAGGTTTTTGGAAACGTACAGGTGAAGGGTAAGCTGAACGTGACGGGCCGCATCGCAGGAAATTCCAAGGCGGCAGAAATCCTTGTGGAGTCTGCGAAGATCAACGGTGACTTACTTAGCGACGGCGCCGTACAGATCGGCGTTGGAACGGTGGTTGTCGGCAACGTAGAAGGTACGGATGCCGTGATCGCCGGTGCAGTCAAGGGTGCCATCGACATACGCGGCCCCGTGATCATCGATTCCACGGCAGTTGTCCTTGGTGACGTCAAGGCAAAGTCCATCCAGATCAACAATGGCGCAAGAATTGAAGGCATGTGCGAGCTTTGCTACGCAGAACAGAGCGCAGCGAAGTTCTTTGAAGAGCAAGAATCATAAAAATCGAAAACAAGGAGGGACCACATGCGTATTCTTTTAAAGCTCAGCGGCGAGGCGCTGGCAGGAGACAAGAAAACAGGATTTGACGAGGAGACCGTAAGAAAGGTTGCCCTTCAGGTGAAGAGCCTGGTGGATCAGGGAATTCAGGTGGGCATCGTTACCGGCGGCGGAAACTTTTGGAGAGGCAGAACGAGCGAGAACATCGACCGTACGAAAGCAGATCAGATCGGCATGTTAGCGACCATCATGAACTGCATCTACGTATCGGAAATCTTCCGCAGCGTTGGCATGATGACGAACGTATTAACGCCCTTTGAATGCGGCTCCTTTACGAAGCTCTTTTCCAAGGACAGAGCAAATAAATATTTCGAGAAGAACATGGTGGTATTTTTTGCAGGCGGTACCGGACATCCTTATTTCTCCACCGATACGGGCGTTGTGCTCCGCGCGGTAGAGATGGAGGCTGACGTGATCCTTCTGGCGAAGTCCATCGACGGCGTTTACAGCGACGATCCCAAGAAGAATCCGAACGCCATCAAGTATGACGAGATCACCATCGATGAAGTCATCGAGAAGAACCTTCAGGTGGTGGACATGACGGCGTCCATCCTTGCAAGAGACAATAAGATGCCGATGTGGGTGTTCGACCTGAATGAGGAGAACAGCATCGTCAACGCAATGACGGGGAAATTTAACGGAACCAAGGTTACCGTATAAGAGAGCAAACATAAAACTACAGAGCCAAAAGGCAGAAAGAGAGGAATACGGTCATGGATGCAAGACTCGAGCAATACGAAGGAAAGATGAAGAAGGCAATTGAGTTTTTGGAGGCAGATTTCGCGGGCATTCGCGCAGGTCGTGCCAACCCTCACATTTTGGATAAGCTTCGCGTAGATTACTACGGAACGCCCACCCCGATCCAACAGGTCGGCAACGTTACCGTTCCCGAAGCGCGCATCATTCAGATCGCTCCTTGGGACAAGTCCATGCTGAAGGCAGTGGAGAAGGCCATCCTGACCTCTGACATCGGCATCAATCCTTCCAACGACGGCAGCGTGATCCGTCTGGTGTTCCCTGAGCTTACGGAGGAGCGCAGAAAGGATCTGGCTAAGGAAGTACGCAAGAAGGCAGAGGATGCAAAGGTTGCCATCCGTAACATTCGCCGTGACGGCAATGATGCTTTCAAGAAGCTCTCCAAGGAGGACGTATCCGAGGACGAGATCAAGCAGCTTGGCGATGAGCTTCAGAAGCTTACCGATAAGTACGTCAAGGAGATTGATGGCATAACGGAAGTAAAGAACAAGGAGATCATGACCGTTTAATCCGGACGGGATCGACATATGGGGGGCGGAGGAGGCGCGAGCCAAGAGCCGCCCCTTTTGCAGTAAAAAAGACTTTGTGCGAGAGGATTTGTAGCATGGATGAGAGCTTAAAGATACCGCAGCACGTGGCCATCATTCTTGACGGCAACGGCAGATGGGCGAAGGCCAAGGGCATGCCCAGAAACTATGGACACGTGCAGGGCGCGAAGACCGTGGAGGTCATCTGCGAAGAGGCCTACAAGATGGGCGTCCAGTACCTGACCGTATATGCCTTTTCCACCGAGAACTGGAACAGGCCGAAGGACGAAGTGGATGCGCTGATGAAGCTTCTGCGTAATTACATGAAGACCTGTCTGACCACTGCGGCGAAGAACCGCATGTGCGTACGCATCATCGGTGATAAGACGCGCCTTGATCCAGATCTGCAGGAGCGGATCGCGGAGCTTGAGGAAGCGACGAAGAATAATGACGGCCTGCATTTCCAGGTAGCGATCAATTACGGCGGACGCGATGAACTGGTGCGCGCCGTGAAAAAGATCGCTGCGAAGGTGGAAGCGGGAGAAATTTCCGCAGACGGGATCGATGAGGCGTTGGTGAACGACAATATCGATACGCATGGCATCCCGGATCCTGACCTTCTGATCCGTACCTGCAATGAACAGCGCATTTCGAATTTCCTGCTCTGGCAGCTGGCTTACACGGAGTTTTACTTTACGCCCGTGGCATGGCCGGATTTCACAAAGGAAGAGCTGGAGAAGGCCATCGTGGCCTACAATAAAAGAGACCGAAAGTACGGCGGCTTAAAGCAATAAGCGCCGTGCGTGGAGGAATGACATGTTTTGGAAAAGACTCATCAGTGGCGTGATCTTACTGGTCATCGCCATCGCAACCATGCTCTACGGAAGTCACCCCTTGGCGATCGTTTTGTACTTGATCTCCATGATCGCGTATCGCGAACTGACGAAGGTGCTCGGCGCGGACGGCGGCGAGAAGAGCTTTAGCGCTCTGGAGGTGGTTGGTTTTTTAGGCATCACGGGATATTACGTAGCTGGCTGGCTTTGCACGCAGCAGGGCTACGATCGTTATCTGATGCTTGCAACGATCCTCGCAGTGATCCTGTGCGAGCTGGCGGTTTACGTCGTGACATTCCCGAAGTATCAGGCGGAGCAGGTGTCGGCAGCAGTGTTTTCGTTTTTATATGCGCCGGTGATGTTAGTCTGCACGTTCTTGACGAGGCAGCTCGAACAGGGCAATTATCTCGTTTGGCTGATCCTGATCAGCTCTTGGGGATGTGATACCTGTGCGTACTGCGTGGGCGTGCTGATCGGAAAGAAGAAGATCTTCCCGAAGCTGAGCCCGAAGAAGTCCTTGGAGGGCTGCATTGGCGGCGTTCTGGGAACGATGCTGATCGCGGGACTGTACGGATGGTTTGTGGTGGAGCCGGTCTTCCCTGACCGTAACGTCACCTGGATCCTCGTGCTGATCTGCGGCATTGGCGCGCTCTGCAGCATGGTGGGCGATCTCGCGGCTTCTGCGATCAAGCGTAACCGCGGCATCAAGGACTATGGGAAGCTGATCCCGGGGCATGGCGGCATTATGGATCGCTTTGATAGTATGATTGTAACAGCCCCCCTCGTATTCTTCTTGGCAGAGTTTTTACTGTAACCCTCGGGGCTTGGCCGGGAGAGTCTTTCTGCTAACCTTTTGACCCAGAAAGCCTCTCCCGCCCGTCCCCTCGAGATCATGAAATAACAGAGGTATCTTTATGAAAAAGATTGCGGTTTTGGGATCGACGGGGTCGATCGGGACGCAGACGCTGGACGTGGTGCGAGCGAATGCGCAGGAGCTTTGCGTGACGGCGCTGGCAGCAGGTACGAGCGTTGCGAAGATGGAAGAGCAGATTCGAGAGTTTCGGCCTAGGCTCGCCTGTATGTGGACGCAGGAAGCGGCGGCAGAGCTTCGCATAAAGGTCGCTGACCTAGACGTCAAGGTGCTCTGCGGCATGGACGGCCTGATGGAGATCGCAACGGATCCGGAATCCGACGTGGTATTGACCGCAGTGGTCGGCATGATCGGCATCCGCCCGACGATCGCAGCAATTGAGGCAGGCAAGGACATCGCTCTTGCGAATAAAGAGACGCTTGTAACGGCAGGTCACGTGATCATGCCGCTCGCAAAGGAGAAGGGCGTGCAGATCCTTCCCGTGGACAGCGAGCACAGCGCGATCTTCCAGTCTCTGCACGGCGAGCCCAAAAAGCGCATGGAAAAGATTTT
>JAFPRF010000059.1 GCA_017400965.1 Lachnospiraceae bacterium | reverse complement strand
TACATCGAGCAGGGCGGCTCCAACGTATCCGGCGGTCAGAAGCAGAGACTTTGTATCGCCAGGGCACTGTTAAAGAAGCCGAAGATCCTGATCCTGGATGACAGTACGAGTGCATGTGACACGGCAACGGATGCCAAGATCCGGAAGGCCTTCGCTGAGGAGATCCCGAACACGACGAAGCTGATCATTGCACAGCGTATTTCCAGCGTGGAGCATGCGGACCGCATCATCGTCATGAATGACGGTAAGATCGACGGTGTCGGAACTCATGACGAATTACTTGCAAATAATAAGATCTACCGCGAGGTATATGAAGCACAGACCGGCGGTAACAGGGATTTTGATGAGAATGGAGGTGAGCACTAATGGCAGTTAAGAGACCTGAACCTACTGCAAAAATGGGTGGCGGTCGCGGCCCGGGCGGAAGACCACCCAGAGGCGTGAAGGGCCCCAAGATCGAGAATTCCGGGAAAATTTTCTTGCGATTAGTGGCTTACGTTGGAAAGTATTATTGGTTCCATTGGATCATGGTGGCAATCTGCATCGTGGGAAGCGTGCTTGCAAATCTGCAGGGAACCATGTTCACGAAGACCTTGATCGATGATCACATCCGACCTTTGCTCAGCACGGCACAGGCGGGAAAGGTAGTTGAATATTCTGGACTTTTGAGTGCGATGACGCGTGTGGCAGTTTTCTATGCACTGGGTATTATCTGTGCTTACGCGCAGGCACGTATCCTTTTGGTGGTGACGCAGGGTACCATGAAAAGGCTTCGTAATGAAATGTTTGAGCACATGGAAAAGCTTCCCATCAAGTACTTTGACACGCATGCACACGGCGACATCATGTCTCTTTACACAAATGACGTTGATACGCTTCGTCAGATGATCAGTCAGAGCATGCCGCAGATGTTCAACTCCGTGATCACCGTTGTCAGCACCTTTATCGCAATGATCGTCCTGAGCATTCCGCTGACGGCTCTTACGATCGTGATGGTAGCCGTTATGCTCTTTACCTCTGGTAAGATCGCAGGACTTTCCAGTAAGAACTTTGTGGCACAGCAGAGAAACCTTGGACTTGTCAATGGCTACATCGAAGAGATGATGAGCGGACAGAAGGTAGTGAAGGTCTTCTGTCACGAGAACAGAAACCTTGAGGATTTCAAGGAGCTGAACAATGAGCTCTTCGACAGCGCCTATAAGGCAAATAAGTTCGCAAACATCATGATGCCCATCAATGCGCAGCTCGGCACCGTGTCCTACGTGCTCTGTGCCTGCGTTGGCGGAGCACTCGCGCTGGGCGGCGTTGGTGGATTTACGGTGGGCGGACTGGTATCCTTCCTAACCTTGAACCGAAGCTTTAACATGCCCATCAACCAGGTGAGCATGCAGATGAACTCCATCGTTATGGCAATGGCCGGCGCGAAGAGAGTCTTTGACCTTCTCGACGAAAAGCCTGAGGTGGATGAAGGCTACGTAACCCTTGTCAGCGTGAAAAAGCACGACGATCAGATCGAGCCTTACTATGAGGAGACGAAGGAGCGCACCGGCGTATGGGCATGGAAGCACACCCATCAGGCAGACGGCAGCGTGACTTACGTAGAGCTGAAGGGCGAGGTGGTATTCGACGGCGTGGACTTTGGTTACAACGACGACAAGATGGTACTCCATGACATTAAGCTCTTTGCAAAGCCCGGTCAGAAGATCGCCTTCGTTGGCTCCACCGGTGCCGGCAAGACCACGATCACCAATTTGATCAACCGTTTCTACGACATTCAGGACGGCAAGATCCGTTACGACGGCATCAACGTCAACAAGATCAAGAAGGCAGACCTTAGAAGGTCCCTGGGCATCGTATTGCAGGAGACCAACCTCTTTACCGCTTCCGTTATGGACAACATCCGTTTCGGTAAGCTGGATGCAACGGACCAGGAAGTTATCGCGGCTGCAAAGCTCGCAAACGCGGACACCTTTATCCGTCAGCTTCCTGACGGTTACAACACGATCCTGACCGGCAACGGCGCGAACCTAAGCCAGGGCCAGCGTCAGCTCCTCGCCATCGCAAGAGCGGCCGTGGCGGATCCACCGGTACTGATCCTCGACGAGGCAACCTCCTCCATCGATACCAGAACCGAGAAGATCGTACAGGACGGCATGGACAAGCTCATGAGCGGCAGAACGACCTTCGTCATCGCCCACAGACTTTCCACCATCCAGAACAGCGACTGCATCATGGTCATGGAGCAGGGCCGCATCATCGAGCGCGGCAACCACGAAGAGCTCCTTGCCGAAAAGGGCAAGTACTATCAGCTCTACACCGGCGGTACCGCAACTGCATAAAACTTCTCAAACGCCTTCCCCTCGGGGAGGGCGTTTCTTATTTACAACGGGCGCGTTTGGGAGTAGAATATAGACAGATTTTGTAATAGGAAAAGGGGGATTTGAACATGGAAAAATTGAATCCTGTGGAGCGCTTTTTGCGCTACGTGCAGTTCGACACGCAGTCGGACGAAAACGCAAATGCGAGCCCTAGCACGGCAAAGCAGCATGAGCTTGCGAAGGCCCTTGCGGCGGAGCTGAAGGAGATGGGCGCGAAGGAAGTGACGTACGACAAGAAGCACTGCTACGTGTACGCAACGATCCCTGCGACAAAGGGGTTTGAGACGGCACCGACCCTTGGCTTTATCGCACACATGGATACCTCACCCGCGGTGACGGGAGCGAACGTTAAGCCCAGGATTATTAAGAAGTACGACGGGAAGGACATTGTCCTGAACAAGAAAAAACAGATCGTCATGAAGGTGGAGGAGTTTCCGGAGCTGAAAGAGCTTGCCGGCGAGTCCTTGATCGTGACCGACGGAACGACGCTTCTTGGCGCGGACGACAAGGCAGGCGTTTCCGAGATCATGACCATGGCGGATTTTATTCTGCGTTATCCGGAGATCGGGCACGGAAAGATCCGCGTGGCCTTTACGCCGGACGAGGAGATCGGCATGGGGCCTGCGTACTTTGACGTTAAGCTTTTTGGCGCAGACTTCGCCTACACGGTGGACGGCGGCGCGCTGGGCGAGCTGGAGTACGAAAACTTCAACGCGGCGTCGGGAAAGCTGACCGTGCATGGCCGCAACACGCATCCCGGAAGCGCAAAGGGGAAGATGATCAACTCGATCCTCATCGCGCAGGAGTTCCAAAGCCTTTTGCCGACCTTTGAAAATCCGATGTACACGGAAGGGTACGAGGGATTTATCCATCTCGACGGCATCCGCGGCAATGTGGAGGAGACTTCCTGCGATTACATCATCCGGGATCATGACAAGAAACTCTTTGAAAAGAAAAAGGAAACCTTCGTGCGCTGCGCGGAGTTTTTGAACCAGAAATACGGCGAGGGAACGGTGGACGCGCAGGTGACGGATTCCTATTACAACATGCGCGACGTATTAGGGCCTCACATGCACCTGGTGGACAACGCGGTGGCGGCTATGGAAGAGCTGGGCATCGAGCCCAAGGTCGTTCCGATCCGCGGCGGCACGGACGGCGCAAGGCTTTCCTTTATGGGATTGCCGTGTCCGAACCTTTGCACCGGCGGCGCGAATTACCACAGCCGTTTTGAGTACGCACACGTGCAGGGCATGGAGAAGACGACGGAGCTGCTCATCCGTCTCGTGGAGATTTACGCGAAACTGGGCCGCAAATAAAAAAAACTTGTTGTAAGCGACTGACTGTGGTAATATAAAGTAGGTGTGGTTTATCACCATGAGGGGCCGTCATGGACGGCAGAAAGGTAGGGAGGCATATGAAAAAGTTAGTAGCGGAATGTATCGGAACCTGCGTGCTTGTGGTATGCGGTTGCGGTACGGCAATGCTGGTCGGATGTGATGCCGTAAACGGCGGGGGCTATATCCTCACGGCTTTGGCGTTCGGTCTTACCATCGTTGCAATGGCTTACAGCATGGGCAACATCTCCGGCTGTCACATTAACCCGGCGGTTTCGCTTGGTGTTTTGATGACGGGCGGCATGACGGTAAGCGAGTTCTTCCAGTACGTAGTTGCGCAGTGCATCGGTGCGCTGGCTGGCAGCGGCATCCTGGCAGCAATCTTCGGACTGGGCGGCGTAACGGATCAGACGGGTGGCTTTGGTTCCAATGGCCTTGGCGGCGTTGGCGGAAGCGCAATCGCCGGTCTGCTCGTGGAAGTAGTTCTGACCTTCATCTTTGTGATCGCAATTCTTGGCGTTACTTCGAAGAAGGCAAATCACGGCTCCTTTGGCGGTCTGGTGATCGGATTGTCTCTGGTGCTCGTACACATTTTGGGAATCGGTTTGACCGGTACCTCCGTGAATCCCGCGAGAAGCCTTGGCCCCGCGATCGTGGCAGCCATTAACGGGAATACGGATCCCATCGCATGTATCTGGGTATTTATTGTTGGTCCTCTGGTTGGCGCGGCACTTGCAGCCGTTACCTACAAATTCCTTGAGGCAAACAAATAATTACATAATAGCTAAGCTAGAAAACTAGAATTCTGAATTGATGGAGGGAAAAGAAAATGATAGTATGTCCGAAGTGTGGCAAGGAACTTGCTGACGGTACGAAGTTTTGCAGCAAGTGCGGAACTTCACTTGCTGACGTAAAGCCTGCAGAGGCACCCAAGGCGCAGGAGCCTAAGGCAGAAGCGCCTAAGGCAGAAGCGCCTAAGGCGGAAGAGCCCAAGAAGGAAGCGCCTAAGGCAGAAGCGCCTAAGGCAGAAGCACCTAAGGCAGAAGCACCTAAGGCAGAAGCACCTAAGAAGGAAGAGCCTAAGGCGCAGGAGCCTAAGAAGGAAGCACCTAAGGCAGAAGAGCCCAAGAAGGAAGCACCTAAGGCGCAGGAGCCTAAGAAGGAAGCTCCTAAGGCTGAAGAAGCTAAGACCGAAGCACCCAAGGCAGAGGGCGAGGGCATCATGTCCAAGCTGCCCAAGGACCTTGTAAAGTACGTTGCCATCGGCGCGGCAGCCATCGTTGCACTGATCATCCTGATCGGTCTCTTTGGCGGCAACAAGGGCGGCAAGCACTACGCACTGTACCTGAAGGATAAGGAGATCATGTACTCCAACTTAAAGCCCAAGGGAGCAAAGCAGGTTACCGCTAAGCTTTCCAAGAATGGCGACATCACCAACGATGATTTCATGGACGAAGGTTCCGTTTATGACTGCGTGATCTCTGACGACGGAAAGCTTCTGTTCTTCCCCGACAAGTTCGAGAGATCTGACGACGGCATGAACCTGTTCGTTAGAAAGCTCACCAACCTCAAGAAGGAGCCCGTTAAGGTGGATTCCTCCGTTGAGACCTATTACGTAAACGATAAGGCTACCCTGGTAACCTACAGAAAGACCACCAAGGACCTGTATCAGTACAACGTAAAGAAGCAGGACAAGGAAAAGATCGCTTCTGAGGTTTCTAAGTTCAGAGTAAACGACGACGGAAGCAGAGTTGTATATCTAAAGAGCACTGGCGAACTGTACGTTTGGAACAGAAAGGACAGCGAAAAGATCGACAGCGAGGTTTCCAGTCTGCAGGCAGTTTATGACAAGACCATTTACTACGTTAAGGATGGCACCCTCTATAAGAAGGTTGGCTCCAAGGATAAGGAAAAGATCGCTTCTGACGTTTCTTCCGTTGCAAGAATTTATGAGAGCGGCCAGGTTTACTACGTAAAGAGTGACGACGGTAAGGTTCTGTACTACTTTGACGGTAAGGAATCCAGCAAGGTTCTTGAGAACTTTGGCAGCACCTACGGCAGCACCACAAAGAATCCCATGCTCATCGTTTCCGCAAAGGAGAGCGAGGATGATCGTATGCCTAAGTATTATCTCGTTGTAAAGAAGGACGCTAACGAGATGGATTACGAGAAGGTTGGCAGCGTTCGTTTCCAGAGCGAAGGTAAGTTCGTATACTTCATCGCCGACATGAACAATGACGGCGACGTAGGTGACCTGTACAAGGCAAACATCTCCGGCACCAAGCTGGGCAAGGCAGACAAGGTAGACAGCGACGTTTCCACCCGTCTTCTTTCCCTGAATTCTGACGATAAGATCTACTACGCAAAGGACGTAAAGAACGGCACCGGCGACCTCTACGTTAACAAGAAGAAGCTTGACTCCGACGTATACGTTGGCAGAGTTACTTACAGTAAGAAGACCAAGCAGTTCTTCTACCTGACCGATTACAGCAACGGTAAGGGTACCTTAAAGGTTGGCAAGAGCAAGGGCAAGAAGGTCATGGATGACGTTTCCAGATTCGTTGTTCTGCCCGACGGCAAGGTCCTGTTCCTGTATGATTACAGCACCAAGTACTACAAGGGTGAGCTGTATCTCTACAAGGGTGGCAAGCCTGTGAAGCTCGATGACGAGGTTAGCGATATTCTGTACGTTCGTTAAGTTTTGACGTAGGAAGGAGTGAACATCCATGTTTTGTACAAATTGTGGAACGAAATTGGATGATGACGTTTTATTCTGCCCCAACTGCGGTACAAAGCTTGCTAAGGCACAGGAACCTGCCGCAGAGCCCGAAAAGCCCGCGGAGGCTCCGAAGCCTGTAGAGGAAAAGCCCGTAGAGGCAGCAAAACCTGTAGAAGAAGAAAAACCTGCGGAGCCTGAAAAGCCCGCGGAAGAAGTAAAGCCTGCGGAGCCTGCACCGGCTCCCGTGGCACCCGTAACACCCGCACCTGTTGCACCCGCTGCACCCGCAGCACCTGCTGCAGAGCCTGCAAAGCCTGCAAAAGAGAAGAAGGCGAAGGCAGCAGTTGCAAAGCCCTCCGGCGGTAAGGTATTCCTTTCCATTTTGCTTTGCATCCTGATCTTTGTGGCAACCGTAGGCGCAGGCGCGCTCGGCGTGGTTCGCATGAGCCTCACTGAGAAGAACGTACGCGATACCTTCGGAAAGATTGACGTATCCACCGTAACGCTTCCTGACGGCAACGAAGAGGTTTCTATGGTAGATTTCCTTGAGAAGGCCAGCGGCTTTGATTTCGAGAGAACCGCAGGCATTTCGAAAAAGGATCTCGAGAAGTTCCTCGCAAAGCCCGACATTATGAAAGAGGTATCCAACGTTGTTGTTAACTACCTGCAGTATTTCATGGACGGCAAGGAGCTTGAGGCTTTCTCCAAGAAGGACATGATCAAGTTCATCGAAAAGTACAATGACGACATTCTGGATCTGACGGGCTTCTCCTTTGTTTACAAGGATCCTCAGACCGGCGAGTCCAAGGTGTATGACGTGGACATCAACAATGCCTTCAAGGATCTCGGTACCGAGGAGGTAACCATTGATTTTATTGAGGAAAAGGCAGGAATGAACTTCGGCCTGATCAAATTCGCACTTTCCATGACGATGCTGATCATCCTTGGCTGCGTGGCACTCCTCCTTGTGATCCTGGTACTCGTGATCAACGGAAAGACCATTTACAGTGGTTTCTCCTTCACGGGCATGACTTGGATCCTGAGCGGTCTTGCGATCGCAGGTGCCGGCGTGTTTGGTCTTTTGAGCAACGCTAAGCTCCACAGCACTCTGATCACTGCATTCACCACTCCTGCCGAGACGAACGCTTGCATCGTTGGCGGCGGCGTATTCGTGGCTGGCCTTCTGTTCTTTATCATTGGTAAGGCTTGCAAGGCAGGCGCCAGGAAAAAGCAGGCGGCTTAAAACTACATAAGATCTTCATAAGAAACACTAGTCCCATAAAACTCTCAAAATTTTCAAGAAAAAATGATTGAGGGAGTTTTATGGGACTCTTTGTATGTTAACATTAAGCCATGGAAACAGGAAAACATCGATTTTTTGGGCGGTTTTCCGTGACGAAAAGGAGGCATTTTTTATGAAGAAGCAGATAAACAAAACGCAGATGATCGGAAGATGGATCGAGATGGCGATCGTGGCATTACTTGGGATTTTGGCGATCGTACTGATCCTTGGCGCGTCAGCGTCCGCGAGAAACAGGGCGCTCCGCGAGGAAAAGCAAAAGCTTTACCTGGAGCAGAAAAAGACCGTGGAGAAGGAAGTACGGGAGTATCTTACGGCGCTGGGGTATCAAAACTGCGGCATAACGCTGACCCGCCGTGAGTACGGAGAGAACGAGGAAGAGTATCGACTGAGCATCCACCACGGGAGACTTGGTTCCTTAAGCGAAGAGCGTAAGGAAGAACTAAAGGAGGCACTGGCGGCTTTCTCAAAGGGCTTTGGCCGTGACGCAGTCATGAAGGTTTCCATTCAGTAAAAGCGTTAGTGACATTTTCTCCAAGATGCGTTATACTGTATTAAATGGAGGGCAGAGCAATGCGTCAGATTCCGAAACCACAAGAACTATACAGGCATTTTAAGGGAAATCTATACCAGATCCTCACAATCGCACAGGATTCCGAGACGGAAGAAAAGCTTGTGATCTACCAGGCGCTCTACGGCGACTTTAAGGTTTACGCAAGAAAACTGGAGATGTTTTTAAGCCCGGTGGATCGCGTGAAATATCCAAGCGCTGCCCAGGAGTACCGCTTCGAGAAGGTGGAGCTAGAAAGCGTCGCAAAGGAGAATCCCATACAGGAAGTTCAGGCGCAGACGCCGGAGCCTAAGCTGGAAACTTGGGCCCAGCCGAAGACTGAGCCCAAGCCGGCAGAAACATCATCCGAGGAAGCTGACTTAGATCCGCTTCTTGTGGAGTTTCTCGATGCCGACGGCTATGAGGCAAAGCTCAATGCCATGACGGCCCTGCATCACAGGATCACGCAGGACATGATCACCATCATGGCGGTCGCAAGCGACGTGGAAGTCGCGGAGGGGGATCTGGAGGAGCGCTACGAACAACTCCGCAATTGCCTCTTGATGCTCGACAAATACGAGACCAACAGACTGAGATAAGCATGGGAAACAAGCGAGATTTAGAAAATCTTAAGGAAGAATTAAGCGTTACGGCCCTAAAAAGCATTCCCAAGCCGCTGCTTACATGGTATGATGAAAAAAGGCGCATATTGCCTTGGCGTGAGGAACCTACGCCATACAGGGTGTGGGTTTCCGAAATCATGTTGCAGCAGACCAGAGTGGAAGCAGTGAAGCCTTATTATGAGAGGTTCATGAAGACACTCCCGGACGTACCTGCCTTAGCGCAGGCGCAGGAGGAGGTACTCTTAAAGCTTTGGGAAGGGCTGGGCTATTACAATCGCGTCAGAAATCTGCAAAAGGCAGCGAAGGTCCTCTGTGAAACCTACGGAGGGAAGATGCCCGCGGATTATGACGCGCTTTTGTCGCTTCCCGGCATTGGAAGCTACACGGCAGGCGCGATCGCGTCCATCGCCTTTGGCATTCCGAAACCCGCCGTGGACGGGAACGTACTTCGCGTGCTGGCGAGGGTGCGCGCGGACGAGCGGTGCATTTCCGAGGAAAAGGTCAAGCTGGCCGTTTCAGCGGAGTTAGAGCAGGCGATGCCTAAGAATCGGCCCGGCGATTTTAACCAGGCCATGATGGAGATCGGGGCGTTAACCTGTACGCCAAACGGCGCGCCGCACTGCGATGAATGCCCGCTGCAAAGCTTATGCAAGGCACATGCATTAGGGAAAGAAACAGACTATCCGGTCAAGGCGGCGAAAAAGGCACGTCAGATCGAGGATAAGACCGTGCTGATCCTTCGGGATGAGGGCAGGATCGCCCTGCGAAAGCGTCCAGCGAAGGGACTTTTGGCATCCATGTATGAGTTTCCCTGCCTGCCGGGAAAGGTATCTTCTGACGAGGTGCTACGTTTCCTTTCAGAGAACGGGTTAAAGGTGCTGCGCATCCAGCCCCTCGGTGAGGCAAAGCATATTTTTACGCACAAGGAATGGCACATGCAGGGCTACCTGATCCGCGTGGACGAGTTAGACCGCGGAGATCGAAGCACGTCGCTCCGTGATTGGATCTACATTGAGCCTGCCGAGACGCGGGAGCGTTATCCCATTCCATCCGCATATGAATTCTATGCCAAGGAGCTTTCGATGCTCCGAGGCCGAAATATCTTTTTGGAGGACGAACAGAAATGAAGTTATTATCCGTCGCTATTCCCTGTTACAACTCGGAAGCGTACATGAAGAAGTGCATCGAATCCCTTTTGGTGGGAGGAGAAGAGGTCGAGATCCTGATCGTGAACGATGGCTCCAAGGACGGGACGGCGAAGATCGCTGACGAGTACGCGGCAAAGTATCCGACGATCGTGAAGGCCATTCACAAGGAAAACGGCGGTCACGGAAGCGGCGTTAACACGGGCATTGATCATGCGACGGGCCTTTACTTCAAGGTCGTGGACAGCGATGACTGGGTAAAAAAGAGCGCCTACGTAAAGGTACTCGATAAGCTTCGCGAATTCGCGGAGAATCCCGAAGGCTTAGACATGCTGATCTGCAATTTCGTCTATGACAAGGAAGGCGCAAAGCGCAAGAAGGTCATGCGCTACCAAAAGAGTCTGCCGACGGATCGCGTCTTTACTTGGGAGGATTGCCATCATTTCGGAAAGGGACATTACATCCTGATGCACTCCGTGATCTTCCGTACGCAGCTCTTAAAGGACTGCGGCATCAGACTTCCGGAGCACACTTTCTACGTGGACAACCTTTACGTGTTTGAGCCTCTGCCTTACGTCAAGAAGATGTACTATCTGGACGTGAATTTTTATCGCTATTACATCGGCCGCGCGGACCAGTCCGTGAACGAGTCCGTTATGATCTCGAGAGTGGACCAGCAGGTGCGGGTCAATAAGCTCATGATCGACTACATGGCGGAGCACCGGGAAGAAATAGAGCAGCACAAGCGCCTCTATCAGTACATGCAAAACTATCTGGAGATCATCATGTCGGTGTCCTCGATCATCCTCATCCGCTCCGAGACGGAAGAGAATCTCGCTAAGAAAGAGGAGCTGTGGCAGTACTTAAAAGAGAAGGATAAAAAGCTCTACGGCTACATGAGAAGGGGAATCCTTGGAACCTTCTTGCATCTGCCCGGAAAGCCCGGCAGGAAGTTCTGCGTTTGGTTCTATCACGTATGCCAAAGGATCTTCAAGTTCAATTAAAGCATAAAGAAACAGCCTTTGCGGAAATCCGCAAGGGCTGTTTTTAAGTTTATAGGAAGGATAATTATGAGCTTTACAGGGAGCCATGTCCAAGGCTCACCACGTGATTTGTACCGTTTGCGACGGCTTCACGCTTATAAACGATCACGTACATCACGGCTGCAAGTGCAAGTGCCGTCAGCACGTCGAAGAAGGAATGCTGCTTGATGAACATCGTCGAAAGGATGATGGACATTGCAAGCATCAGGGAAGCAAAGCGAAGTACCTTGTGGTTTTCAAAAGCCTTGCTTTTCGCAATGGCGAAGTGCGCGCCGAGCGAGTTGTAAACGTGAATGCTGGGCCAGAGGTTCGTGGGCGTGTCCGTTCTCCAAAGCGCTGCGATCATTCTGGTGAAGGTGTTGTCTCTCGGCATCACCGCGGGACGAAGCTCGTGACCGTTGGGCATCAGCGTGGAGATCAGAAGGAAGAGCGTCATGCCAGTGAACAGGAAGGTCAGGCACTTGTAATAATCCTTTTTGGTCTCATCACGGAAGAACAGAGCAACGACCGTTACGGATACGTAAGCGAACCACAGAAGGTATGGGATGATGAAGATTTCCAGGAAAGGAATGTGGTCATCGATTCCCATGTGGATCACCTGATAGTCCTTGGTCACCGTGTCCTCAAGGTGAGACCACCAGCTCAGGTAAAATAACATGTATGCCAACAGCGGGATCAAATGCTTGTATTGATGCCAGAGCTTTTGCCGCGTCGGGTTTTTCTCTAAAAACAACGTAAAGCGTTCTTTCATATTGTTCACCCCTAAATCTTGAGGCTAGTATAACACTTGTTAATAAATTGTCAATATCATTTCGAAGAACTTTTGATATTCTTAATATAAAGTTAAGAAATAAGTCCTGAACCTGTCGGTTAGCATTGCGCTAGCTGAATCGTTCTGATATAATAAAAGTTAGTGTTCTAATCATATATCGACAAATATGGAGGAAGTATGAATATCAATTTTTATCTGCCGGATTTTTATACGAACATAAAGCTGATCTGCTTCTTGGCGGACATTCAAAAAGCGACGCCGGAATGCTTTTATGAGGGCGCGAAGATCGCGTCTGCGTATGGATGCTTTCCCGGAATGATCTGGAACGGTGGAAGAGTGGTGCTGGGCTCCTGTAAAAAGCCCGATATTCAGTATGCGATCGAAAGCCTGAACTCCCGCGGCATCGCCGTGCGCTTCACGCTGACCAATCCCCTGATCGAGGAGAAGCACTTAAACGATACCTTCTGTAATTTCTGCCTGGAGCTCGCCAACAACGGCATGAACGAGATCCTCGTCAACTCCCCGATCATCGAGGACTACGTGCGCAAGAATTATCCGAAGTATCCCCTGATCTCCTCGACGACGAAGTGCCTCGACAAGATCGACGACATTAAGGCGGAGATGGAAAAGGATTATTCCATAGTCGTGATCGATTCCGCCATGAACAACACGCCGGAGCTCTTCGCTTTGGACCACAGGGACCGCATGGAGGTGATCGTGGATCACTTCTGCGAGGACAACTGCCCGAGAAGACGCGCACATTACGTGGTACAGGGTAAGGCACAGCTGGAATTCCATGATCCCGATTGGAAGCCCTGTATGAACATCGCAAGAGAATTCTGGCAGATCAAGAACAACCACTCCTTTATCTCCACGGACCTTTTGTACGGCAAGTACGTGGACGCAGGTTTCCGTCACTTTAAGCTCGACGGCAGAAGCTACCCGCCTCGCAGACTGATCGATTCCTTCTTATATTACCTCGTAAAGCCTGAGTGGCACGAGAAGATGATCCCGATCATCTGGCGCGAAGTGTACAACACCTAAGCAGGCGAATATTTAGCGCGGCGCCGCACGAAAGTGTTTGCAAATCAGCCGCATTTTTGATATGATATTAGAAGCGTTCTACAACGAAACATAACATTATTAGGAGGACTACAGCATGTATTCTTTGGATGAAGTAAGAAGCGTTGATCCTGAGATCGCCCAGGCCATCGTGGACGAGCAGGCGCGCCAGAACAGCCACATCGAACTGATCGCATCTGAGAACTGGGTATCCAAGGCCGTTATGGCAGCGATGGGAAGCCCTTTAACCAACAAGTACGCAGAGGGTTATCCCGGAAAGAGATACTACGGCGGCTGCGAGTGCGTTGACGTTGTGGAGAATCTAGCCATTGAGAGAGCAAAGGAACTGTTCGGCTGCGATTACGCAAACGTTCAGCCTCACTCCGGAGCACAGGCAAACATGGCAGTACAGTTTGCAGTTTGCCAGCCTGGCGACACCATCATGGGCATGAACCTGGCACACGGCGGACACTTAACCCACGGTTCACCGGTGAACATGTCCGGTAAGTATTTCAAGATCGTTCCTTACGGCGTAAATGACGAGGGCTTCATCGACTATGACGAGCTTCGCAGAATCGCCCTGGAAGCAAAGCCTAAGCTGATCATCGCTGGTGCTTCCGCATATGCGAGAACCATCGACTTCAAGAAGTTTAGAGAGGTTGCTGACGAGGTTGGCGCCGTTCTCATGGTAGACATGGCACACATCGCCGGTCTGATCGCTGCAGGTCTTCATCCCTCACCCATCCCTTACGCAGACGTGGTTACCACAACGACCCACAAGACCCTGCGCGGACCTAGAGGCGGCCTGATCCTTTGCAATAAGGAAGCAGCAGAGAAGTTCAACTTCAATAAGGCTATTTTCCCTGGCATCCAGGGTGGTCCTCTGATGCACGTGATCGCCGCAAAGGCTGTTTGCTTCAAGGAAGCTCTGTCTGATGACTTCAAGACCTATCAGAAGAACATCGTTGACAACGCTCAGGCGCTTTGCAAGGGCCTCATGAGCCGCGGCATCAAGATCGTATCCGGTGGTACCGACAATCACCTGATGCTGGTTGACCTGACCAACTTTGGTCTGACCGGTAAGGCAGTGGAGAAGCTTCTTGACCAGGCGCACATCACCTGCAACAAGAACACCATCCCTAACGATCCTCAGTCTCCTTTCGTAACCAGCGGCATCCGTCTTGGTACCCCTGCAGTTACTTCCAGAGGCATGAACACTGAGGACATGGACAAGATCGCAGAGGCGATCGCACTCGTGATCAAGGGCGGCGAGGAGAAGGTTCCCGAGGCAAGAGCCATCGTACAGACCCTCACCGACAAGTATCCTCTGATCTAATCATAAGCAAAATTTTGAACCTGAAAGGTCCAAGGACAAAAACGTCCTTGGATCTTTTTTATTTTGAAAACTTGCACAAAAGAATGCATGAAAACGCTTACAGTGTAGGCAAAATAAGGCTTTGTACGGATTTCAATACATTCAAACTAGACGAAATAGACAAATGAAACGGTTCAAAATTTGCCGAAACTGTCAAAAAAGTAAAAAAGATGCTTATTGAGGTAAAAGAATTCCATTTACGAAAAAAAGGGGGTTCGCTATACTTTATTTCAAGGGGAAGGGTTCTTATGGGGTATTTCGATATACAGAAGGTACTTGCAATAATGACTCGTAAAACTCGTAAACAAAACATTTTAATCATCCTTACATGCGTCTTGCTCAGTGCAGTGCTCACCCTCGGCGGTTGCACCAAAGAGAAAAACACTGCACAAGGCAATACCACTTCCGCAGAGGAAAATGCGAACGTGGTGGTAGGCGGACAAAGCTGGGCCTACGTGCACGAACCTGAGACCGAGATCCTGAAACTTGGAGAAAACGGCAAGGCAGTTTTCAAGGGAAAGATTTATTCCTACGTGCAGGACGGCGATTTCCTAAAGTTCACGGACGATGACGGAAACGAGACCAAGGTTCGATTCACCAAGGGACTCGCAGGAAAGATGAACCTCTACGAACGCACCGAGTACCATTACGCTGGAATCTCAAAGCCGGACGGCATCATCGGATACTGGGCAGGCGGCGAAGAAGACAGACTTTCCTATGAGTTTACGACAAAGGGAACCTACTTAGAGGATGGCATTTTCCCGGGATACTATTCGGAGGATCCGGAAAACGGGACGATCAAGCTGATGTACAACGACCACTTCGAAGACACGACGATCTACTACGAAGTAAACGGCGATAAGCTGATCATCGATTATCCTTGGCCTCTGGTGGAAACCCAGCCGGCGAAATAGATCGCCAACTAAATTTGATCATAAGGCATAGGGCCTATGATATAAAACAATGATGGTAGAAGCCATCGACTTGTTTAAAGGAGGAGAATTATGAAACTGAAGAAACTGGCAGCAACTCTGCTCGCAGCAGCAATGATCGTATCTTGCGCAGCATGTGGCAGCGGCAATGGCGACAACGGCGGCGCTAACAACGGCGGCAAGGATACCCAGAAGAAGGCTGAGAGCGTAGATCTGAAGAGCCAGAAGGTTACCCTGGAGATGTGGTGTATCGCTACCGAGAGCGATTCCAACCGTAAGTCCTATGAGAATGCCATCGCTGAGATGAAGCAGGAGTATCCTGACATCACTCTGAACTGGGAAGCATTCGAGAACCAGTCCTACAAGACCAAGATCAAGGCAGCTATGGCAGCTGACGAAGTACCCGATATCTTCTTCACCTGGTCTTGCGCATTCCTTGGTGATTTCGTAGATTCCGGTAAGGTTTACTGCCTGGATGATGCATATCAGGATTACAAGAGCGAGCTTCCTGAGGTTATGCTTGCTAACTCCACTTACAACGGAAAGCACTACGGTGTTCCTCTGACCATGAACATCGTTGGTCTGTTCTGCAACATGGATCTTCTGAAGGAAGCTGGCTGGAACGAAGTTCCCACCACTTACGATGATCTGATCAAGTGCTGCGACGCTCTGAAGGCTAAGGGAATCATTCCTTTCGGCTGTGCAGGCGGCGAGACCTGGTGTGTAACCGAGTATCTTGAGCCCGTTATCGAGAAGTCCATCGGCGCTGACGCTATGAACGACATCTTCCTTGGAAGAGCTTCTTGGGACAACGCAGAAGTCGCAAAGGCAGTTGATACCTTCCAGAGCATGGTTAAGGCTGGTTACTTTGATCCCAACGCAGTATCCCTTTCCAACGACGAAGTAAAGGCTAACTTCATGCAGGGCAAGTACGCATTCTATCAGAATGGTACCTGGAACTGTGCTGACTTCGCTAACAACGCTGAGTTCTTCCCTAAGGTAAAGGTTACCGAGTTCCCCGTTGTTGATTCCAGCAAGGGTAAGCTTGGACAGCTCATCGGCGGTCCTTCCGATACCCTCGCAGTAACCGCTAAGTCTGCAAACGCTGCAGTAGCTGCTAAGTACACCTTTGAGCTTGGTAAGAGAATCTGCCACTATGGTTACCTTGATGGTTGTGGACTTCCCGCTTGGACGCCTTACGGTGACACCAGCAAGATCAACGATCTGACCAAGGCTGTATCTGAGATCTGTGCAAAAGCTAACGCATACGTTCTGTTCGGTGATACCGCTATGAACGCTGATGATGCTAACAAGTATCTTGACTACGTAGCACAGGTTTACGGCTGCAAGGTTGATGGTAATGCATTCATCGCAGGCCTGAAGAAGGAGATCAGATAATCCATCTGATATATGATCTACGTTACTTGAATTAGTAATGTTTGCGGCTTTTCCGATCCTTGTGTCTCACGGGGAGCCGGAAAGGCCGCATTTTGTTTCCAAATTTCATTGGAAGGTACGAAATAAAATGAAAAATAACAAGTATAAGTACGCGATGATCGCGATCTTTTTGGCGCCGGCCCTGATCCTTTTCATCGGCGTTCTGATCGCCCCGATTATCATGTCAGTCTTTTACAGCTTCTTTGACATGAAGAGCATCAGCCTGAAGGGTGCAGATTTTGTATTCCTTGGCAACTATGCAGAGCTCTTCACCAGCGGTTCCATCAATATCTGGAGAGCCCTCGGTAACGCCATGCTTCTGGCAGCGCTGTCCGTATTCCTGCAGCTCCCCTTATCCCTCGGCTTGGCTCTGATGCTTGGTAAGGGCATCAAGGGTGAGAGAGGCTTCCTTTCCATCTACTTCATGCCGGTGCTGATTTCCACCGTGGTTATCGGTCAGCTCTGGAGAAAGATCTACAACCCCGACTACGGTATCTTAAATGCGGTGCTGCAGATCATTGGCCTGGGCGATAAGATGCCTCTGGGCGGCTGGCTCGG
>JAFPRF010000058.1 GCA_017400965.1 Lachnospiraceae bacterium | reverse complement strand
TGCAAGGGCCGCCGCCGATCACGATAGGCACGTCGTTCCCGCGGTCCTTAGCGAGCAAGGGAATCCCCGCGAGGTCAAGTACCTGTAAGATGTTGGTATAGCACATCTCATATTGGATGGTGATGCCAAGAAAATCAAATTTGTATATGGGGTCCTGTGATTCCAACGCAAACAAAGGGATGTGGTGCCTGCGCATTATCGCGTCTAGATCCAGCCATGGCGAATAGACGCGCTCGCACCAAACGCCCTCCATTTGGTTAAACATGTCATACAGGATCTGGATCCCCAAATGAGACATACCGATCTCATAGACGTCGGGGAAACACATGGCGAATCGCACGTCCACGTCCTTCAGGTCCTTTACGACGGAATTATACTCACGCCCAATGTAGCGGGCGGGCTTTTCAATCTGCATTAAAATATCATCAGATAGTGCTAAACGAACTTCACTCACTCGTGCTTTTTCCTCCTGCAGGCGTTCTGCATTTGTTTTAGGTCTTCCTTGGTACAGGTCTGGCTGGAATATCTAGCCTTTTCATAGAGTAGTGCCATGTCTGCCGGAAGATTTTCCTCCTGGCCGAACTCTCTGGCGGTCATGCGGTACAGCGTATAGGGCTGACGCGGTGTGGACAAGGCGACCTTTCGATAGAGATGCCGGATGCGTCGCCCAGGCGATAAAAGTCCTTCCTTGTCGTCCTCATCCTCTTTGAGCTTCACGTTAAGGTCCTCTCGTACGTCGATGTCTTCCGTCTCCTCCTCCGCTTCGAGAACAACCTTACGCTTTTCAAACGAAGTAATGAAATGGTAGATCTTTAGGATCAGCTTGTACATCATGTACAAAAAGACTAGAAGTACAAGGGCAAAGATGATAACCTCCAGAACGCGCCAAAACGGCGACGTATTGTTCTCGATCAGATTCAGTCGCTTTAGCTGTTCCATCTCCGCACCGTCAATGATGTGCGTATCCCGCTCCTTTTCATTGAACAGACCTTTGATATAACGGATCAAAATGCGGAGGTTCACGCGGATCCAGTGCATGAGATTGCGGAAGAAATCGTCCGGTACGGCAAAGGCCGAGGTCACGATCAGCGGAATGCTCAGAAGCCCTACAAAGGTGGTCGTCGCGGAAAAGCCGGACTTAAAGATCTTCTTCTTTGGCATGTTCGATGCCGTCTCTTCATTACGGATCGTAAAGCTCAAATACTGATCCAGGTAAAAGGCCAAGAACGACGCCAATACGGAAATGATCACCGCAAAATGCATGTAGAACGAGAATTTGAGGTGATTGACGTAGATCGCGATAATGCCAAGGATCACGTTAAGACCAAGCGGGATAAAGGGCGGCAGACATTTGGTCGCTCCGAACTCCCTCTTTACGCTCTTAAAGAGCGATATCAATAAATACACGGCAGCGAAGAACAAATAGGTAAACTTTAGGTTCTCCGGCTGGATAGGCAGTACGTACAAAAGCCCGGCAAAGAGTGGCAACAGCGCGATCTGCAATAGAAAGCTTTGCAGGATTTCCCTGGCGATAAAGAGGAAGAACGGAAGGAAGCCCAGAAGGATCCAGCCGATCAGCGTGATGGGCCGCGGCTTGGAGGTCGCAGCGAACATGATCACCATGGGGAAGAACGCAAAGTGATTAGCGGTGGTCGCAAAGTATTCTCTTAGTAATTGAATGCTTGTCTGGCGCACAGTCTTCCTCCTTTCTCGGATCTCTCAAACCTACTACATGCGAATTTCTTTAACATAGGGCCGAAGGATCGGCGGTAAATTGTCCGTTTCGAAATACGGCGTATAAGGCGTAAACCAGGAAAAGTTGCGGCCCTGCTTTGCAAATTCCATGAGGGTGTCAAGAAAATCGTCCGTATAGGTGGCACTGACAAAACAGGTATAGGTATTCTCCTGCTCCGTCAGGATCCTTCTGCGGAAGAGCTTGTTAAAGCTCTGCGGCGGCTTTTCAACGGAAAGCCTAGCCATGCTTCGCATGATCATGGATTCGTGATTTGGTCCCTTGCCAGGGGCCTTGAGCGTTGGATCGCCGGTTTCACTGTCAACGCCATTGCAATAAAAGGCTACCTTAATGCCCTGTCCCATCAGGAATTTCACGAGGCCAGCGGTCAGGCTGATGGTATATTCCTGAAAGTCCTCGTTCTTGCGCGCATGACCGTCTTCCATGTTCAGGAACACGCGAACGGTCTTCGGGGAGGTGTAATTCTTCTGATTGACCATGAAGGCGCCTGTTTTCGCAGTTGCCTTCCAGTTGATGCTTTTCATGCTGTCAAAGGGCTGATATTCGCGAATGCCGCGGATCTCGAAGGGATCCTCATAGAGGTTTCTCTTTGTGAGCATTTCGCCGTTTAGCTGCGAGAGCATCATTTGGAAATCACGGCTTTCGAAGGGAATGGGTAAGACATAGACGCATTCTGAAGGCTGAAACGAAGCATGCAGTTCACAACTCATCAGTAGGTCAGAGCAGGTAAGGTCGACGTTATTGATGCGGTAATACCCTCTCTTTTTCGCATAGAAAGAAAGGGTTCTGGTGACCCGTTCTCCGCCGCTGACTTGAAATACGTCATTGTGGTAGAACTGGTCCGTCGTAACGGAACCCTTTTTCTGTTCAAACTCCAGCTGCTTATTGGTTTGGAATTTTACCATAAGCGCGGGAAGGGGAAGCTTTTTGTGATTCTCCACGATAAGCTGCAGCTTACCTTCTCCGTGTTCTGGAATCTCGGAATATAAAAATTTCAGGTGAACGTCCAGATCATCCTGCCAATTGTCAATGTAATACTTACGCTCCAACCAGAAGGCGGCGAGGATGATCGCTGCGATCAGTAGGGTTTGTATCATTTTTCGAAATCCTCTGTGGGAACAATTGTATTCTTCAGAACGTCGGCGATAAAGCGAATGCAATCGGTATTTTTACCGTAGCCCAGAATAATTCTATGGGTCAATACGGCGGGCCCAACGGCCTTGACGTCATCCGGAACCACGTAATCCCTGCCGTTTAAGCAGGCATAGGCCTTTGCCGCATGCATCAGTGCTAGGGTGCCACGAGGGCTTACGCCCATTAGTACGTCATTGCTGTCTCTGGTGGCGGTGGTTACGCGAACAATGTAATCCAGGATCGCAGGGGATACCCTTACGGCGCCAGCCTCTGCGCGAACGGCGGCAAGCTCTTCCGGTGTTACCACGGCGCTCAGCGTCTCTAAGGGGTCGCTGTCCATGTATTTCTCTAAGATGGAAATCTCCTCCTGCAGTGCGGGGAAGCCGACCGAAAGCTTCATCATGAAACGGTCGAGCTGTGCCTCAGGCAGAGGAAAGGTACCCGCGGTCTCTACGGGGTTCTGGGTTGCGATAACGAAGAACGGATTGCCGGGAAGGTAGGTCTGACCGTCGATCGTGACCTGACGCTCCTCCATAACCTCCAAGAGGCCAGCCTGGGTTCTGGGCGTTGCGCGGTTGATCTCATCCGCGAGCAGAATGTTCGTAAACACGGGGCCCGTACGAAGTACGAAATCTCCGGTCTTGGGATCATAAACGTTCAGACCCGTAATGTCCGTCGGCAGCAGGTCTGGCGTAAATTGGATACGCGAGAAATTCAGTGAAAAGGACTTCGCAAGCGCCTTTGCAAGCTTGGTCTTACCCGTACCGGGAACGTCCTCTAACAGAACGTGACCGCCGGCAACGAGCGCCGTGAACAGCAAGGTTAAGGTCTGGTCTTTGCCGACGATGACCTTTCCAATATTCCCCAATAACTTATTGTGAAGCTCATTTCCCCGATTTGACATACCCTGTCTCCTTCTCTAGTGAAATAGGTATTGCTGAGTCTAGCGATTTGCAAGCTCTCTCGTGATCTCCTCCCAAGTAACGTTCTTTTCTGCCATGAGAACCATGCAATGGTACAAGAAGTCACTGATCTCATACTTGATCTCGTTGGGATTGGGATTCTTTGCCGCGATAACGATCTCGGTCGCTTCCTCGCCGAGCTTTTTCAGGATCTTATCGATGCCCTTGTCAAAGAGGTAATTGGTGTAGGAACCCTCCTTGGGATGGATCTTGCGATCCTTGATCACGGAGAAGACGTCCTCGAATACCTGCAAAGGATTCTCCACTGCCTCGTATTCCTTCTTCGAGATCTCATTAAAGAAGCAGCTCCGCGCGCCGGTATGGCAGGCCACGCCGATCTGATGAACCTTGGCGAGGATCGTATCCATGTCGCAGTCCGTGGTCAGGCTCTTTACGTACTGGAAGTGACCGCTGGTCTCACCCTTGAGCCACTGGGACTGACGAGAACGGCTGTAATAATGCATCTTTCCAGTCTTATGGGTATCGATGTAAGCCTGCTCATTCATGTAGGCCACCATCAAAACCTCGAGGGTCTGATAGTCCTGTACGACGACGGGGATCAGTCCGTCAGCATTCTTCTTTAGGTCTGCCCAGGGAATGGCGGGCTCGAGCATCTCCACTTCGATGCCATTTTGCTTGCAGAGATCCTTCAGGGACCCGATCTCTTTGACGTTATCGTTGATCGTATTGCCGGTGATGCCGGAAACGTTTTCCAGCTGCGCGATCTCAATCAGCTTATTGAGCTGTATCTGGTTGATAAATACGTAGGCAGGAAGCTTTGTGATCTCTCCAACTTCGCGGATAATGTGCGGATTGAGGAGCACAAGTCCGGAGAGGTATTCATTTGCGGTGTTTAGGTTATCGAAGATGGATTCCACCTTGCCAAAGCAAGCGAGCATCTTATCCTTACCGAATTTCTGGGATACCTCTTTCGTGAGTTCCACGTTGCTCTGCAGCTCATAGTTCAGGATGACCTTCTTACAGCCCGCGTAAATGAGCTTTTTCACGTCCTCCATGCGCTTGATGTTGCCGGCACCGATGCAGTCGCACTCCACCGAAGCACAGATCTCCTTGATGAGATCGAGAGCTGCCTCATGCTCCGTATCGCCCTTGGACAGGTCAAACAGGATCAGCTCATCCACACCCTGCTCGTCATAGTATTTCGCGAGGCGAAGGGGCGGCGTCTCTATAACGGTTAAGTCGTTTAGGTTCTTGACTGCGTGCTCCTGCCATAAATAAATACAACCAACAAATCTCTTTTTCATGTCGTCTCCTGCGTGTGTTTGAATTATAGTGCGCCCTTGGTGCTGAGAACGCCAGTCACTCTCTCGTCGTAGCTGACCGCCATGTCCAGCGCCTTGCCGAAGGCCTTGAACATGGCCTCGATCATGTGATGCGTATTGACGCCGTTTAACATTTTGATGTGCAGATTCATACCTGCGCTGTAGCTGATCGCGTAGAAGAATTCGCGTACCAGCTCGGTCTCAAGCTCGCCGACCTTCTGCGTCGGGAATTCGCATTCGAAGTTAAAGTAGGGTCTGCCGCAAAGGTCTACGGCGCAAAGGCAAAGCGCGTCGTCCATGGGAAGAATGAAATAACCATATCTGCGGATGCCTTTTTTTTCGCCAACGGCGTTTGCAATTGCTTTTCCGAGGACAATGCCGGTATCCTCTACCGTGTGATGCCCGTCCACGTTCAGATCGCCATTGACTCTACAGTCCAGGTCGAAAAATCCATGCTTGGAAAAGCCCTCCAGCATGTGGTCGAAAAAGCCAATGCCGGTCGCAATCTTGCTCTTTCCGGTACCGTCCAGGTCCAAGCGGATCTCGATGTCCGTCTCCTTCGTTTTTCTGGCAATTTCAGAGATTCTCTTCTCCATGTTGCGCTCTCCTTTTTATGATCAGTCTTTATCGTTTTCGAAACGAACCTTGATGCTGTTTGCGTGTGCGGTGAGGCCCTCGCTTCTAGCAAAGAGCTGGATGTCCTCATTCACCTTTTTCAGCGCGTCTCTCGAGTAGGAAATGATGCTGGTCTTCTTGATAAAGTCATCCACGTTCACGGGCGAGAAGAACTTCGCTGTGCCATTGGTCGGAAGAATGTGGTTCGGGCCGGCAAAGTAATCGCCGAGAGGCTCGGAAGCATATTCGCCAAGGAAGATCGCGCCTGCGTTGCGGATCTTGGTCATGGTATCGAAGGGATTTGCGGTGAGGATCTCTAAGTGCTCGGAAGCGATCTCATTCACGGCATCAATTGCATCCTGCATGTTCTCCGCAACGAGAATGTAACCATAGTTGTCCAAGGACTTCTGAATGATCTCTTTTCTCTCCAGGATCGCTACAAAGCCATCCACTTCCTTCGAAACCTTCTCAGCGAGGTCTTTCGAGGTGGTGATCAAAATAGCGCTTGCCAGTTCATCATGCTCTGCCTGAGACAACAGGTCTGCGGCCACGTAACGGGGATTTGCGGTATCATCTGCGAGTACTAAAATCTCGCTGGGTCCAGCGATGGAATCGATGCTCACGTAACCATAGACCGCCTTCTTTGCGAGGGCTACGAAGATGTTGCCAGGTCCAGTGATCTTATCTACTTTCGGGATGGACTCCGTACCATAAGCAAGTGCTGCGATGGCCTGCGCGCCGCCTGCCTTGTAGATCACGTCAACGCCTGCAATGTCAGCGGCAACTAAGGTGCCGGGATTTACACTGCCGTCAGCCTGAGGAGGCGTTGTCATGATCACTTGGTCAACGCCAGCTACCTTCGCGGGAACCACGTTCATGAGAACGCTGGAAGGATATGCTGCCTTACCGCCCGGTACGTATACGCCAACCTTTTCAAGAGCGGTGATCTTCATGCCAAGGATCGTGCCGTCTGGCTTAGCGTCAAACCAGCTGTTGCGGAGCTGCTTGCTGTGAAAGACGCGAATGTTTTCTGCAGATTTCCGGATGACTTCGATGAGCTTCGCATCGAGCTTGGTGTATGCTTCGTCGATCTCCGCTCTGGTCACCTGAACGTTCTCGGCGTTCAAGTCATAGCGGTCAAACTTTTTCGTGTATTCAAACAGCGCCTTGTCGCCGTTTGCCTTTACGTTTGCGAGGATCTCATTTACGGTCTCCTCGAACTTTCCATAATTGTTGGGGCTTCTCTTTAAGAGGTCATTTAAGATGTTCTTCTTGCTTTCCTGGGTTAAGTTAATGATTCTCATATGTTTTCTCCTAATTTTGTTTGCTTAAGTATTCACGAATGCGAAGAACGAGGTCGCGGATCCGTGCCTTTTCCATCTGCATGCTCACGGGGTTTACGATCATGCGAGCGCTCAGGGGACAAACCTCCTCGAGCACTTCCAGTCCGTTTTCCTTTAAGGTGGAACCCGTTTCTACGATGTCCACGATCACGTCGGACAGGGAAACGAGGGGTCCTAATTCAACGGAACCATTGAGCTTGATGATGTCCACCGTCTGGTGCTTCTTGTTGTAGAAATAATCCTTTGCAATATTGGGGTATTTGCTGGCTACGCGGATCCTCTCATGGTGCAGAAGCAGATCTCTCGCACTCGCAGGACCGCAAACACACATGCGGCACTTTCCAAAGCCAAGGTCCAATACCTCGTATACGTTACGATTCTCTTCCAAAATGGTATCATAGCCAACCACGCCGATGTCAGCGCTGCCAAGCTCCACGTAGGTCGGTACGTCGGGCCCCTTTGCCAGGAAGAACTTCATCTTGAGCTCTTCATTGACAAAGATGAGCTTACGGGAGGTCTTGTCGCGCATCTCCTCGCAGGTGATCCCGAGCTCCTCTAAAATGTCCAGCGTCTTATTGGCCAGTCTCCCCTTGCCGAGGGCAAAGGTGAGATATCTTTCGTCGTTAAAACTGTTTTCCATGGTCTGCATTCCTTTCGGTCTCTTACTTGCAATCACTTGACAGCAGGGCTACGCGCTTACCTTCGCCGCGAAGCTTTGTCGCTTCGCTCAGCGCTTTTTCAAAATCGCCAGGCTTCGAAGCATCGTAGTAAAGCTTTTCGATGACCGGCGCTTCAAATTCCGTATGCTGTCTCGCCAGCGCTTCCATGACGGAATCGATCACGATCGCAAAGCCGACCGCGGGCGCATCCTTTCCAAAGCGCGAAAGTAAGGTGTTGTATCTGCCGCCGTTGATGATCGCATTGCCAACGCCATAGGTGTAGGCCTTGAAGATCACGCCAGTATAGTAATTGTATTTGCTCAGCATGCCGAGATCGTAGGAAACATAGGACTCAACGCCATAAAGACGAAGCACTTCATCAAGCTTTTCAAGACGCTCGATGGCTGCAAGGGAGCGTTCATTTTTCACAAGCTTTTTAGCATCACTTAGTGAGGTCATGCTGTTAAAGAGGTCTGCCACCTTAAGCAGTATGCCACGGTAAGGGTCGGCTACGTTGCGCTCCATGAGAAGCTCCTGCGCAGCAAAGAAATTCTTTCCAGAGATGCAAGCACGAAGATCCATTTCGGTTTCTTCGTCAAGGCCAGCCTCCTGGCAAAGACCCTTGAAGTATTCCACCTGACCGATGCTGACCTGAAACTCCTTGAGGCCTGCCGCCTTCAGCGCTTCTACAACGAGGGCGATCATCTCACCGTCCGCTTCTACGCTGGCGTCATTGATGAGTTCCGCGCCCATTTGGGTCACTTCCTTGAGCTTGCCCTGCAGATTCGAAGTGTTGATGAATGCATTCCCCTTATAGGTAAAGCGAATGGGACGCTTCTCTTCCATGAAATACTTTGCCGCACAGCGCGCCATGGAAGGGGTAAAGTCAGGACGAAGGGCTAAGGTGTTGCCCTCTTTGTCGAAAAACTTGTAAAGCTCCTTGCTCGGAATGGTACCGATCTCCTTCGAAAAGACGTCGAAATATTCAAAGCTCGGCGTCTGAATGTCCTCATATCCATAACCGGCGATCAAGGAATGCAAGCGTTCCTCAACGGCTAGCTTTTTCGCATATTCTTTTCCATAAATGTCTCTTACGCCCTCAGGCGTATGCAGTAGTCTTTGATTCATATGTATTTTCTCCTGAATGAATGCGCCGCGAATTGACTTCAGGACGCTTTAGCGTGGTAGCGTGCTACCATACTACCACACTAAAATATCCTTGTCAAGCGCATATTTGATTATTCAGAGCCATGCGTGAATGCAATGACTCATGCTTGCATGAAAGCCATTGCATTCGCATATGACGAGACAGTCGCAGGCTTGCCTGCGATCCGAGCAAAGCGAGGACGAGCCGAAGGGCTCGCATACACACATGAGCAAAAATGTCGTTCTTGACATTATGCGAATGGGGTTCTGAATAATCTAAATTAATCAATTCCCTCACGGTCTTCTAAGTCGATCTTCATGCCCTCCAGATAAGGGACTAGGATGCCGCTTTGCTTCGGAAGTACGTAGGCAGGGTTGAGCTCGTCATAGCGAAAACTCTTTCGGCCACCCTCCTGCGCACGGTCCCAAAAGAATTTGAGCATTTCATAGGGCAGGTAATACAGCACGTCCTTATGAGAATAATAGATCAGGAAAAAGGCGATGCCGCCCTGCTTTTCGAACTTGTCCATGAACTCCACCTGATGGGCATGGATGTTCTGCAGGCTAAAGGTATCCACGGCGCATTCCTTGGCGTCGAAGCACACGGGATTGCCTTGTACGACGCCGACGTAATCGACGGTACTCTTCTGGTCAAAATAGGCAAGCGTGATCTGATTCTTTCCGGGGTCCATTTTGACCGGCGTGATCGGCGTCGGGATCTTTTGGATCAGCGCCAGGCCGAGCTCGTCATATTTTTCATTGGTTCGGTTGATCATTTCCTCCAGGGTGGAACCGCGAAGTCCCCGGGAATTCCAAGTCGACATAGTTGTCTCCTTTTTGTTAGGCAAATATCTGCTCTTGTACTTTTATAAAGTTCGAGGGCTTAGGCGCCGTGAAGGTCTGACCGCAAAGCGGCAGCAGGATTTCGGCGAATACCGCATAGTCTTCTGTAAGCTTTTCTCTCGCGGGGAAGGTGACGTGATGCGCATGCAACAGCTGATGCTTTAGGTGATAGAGCGCTTCGCCGCCATATTTGAGGTCTCCTAAGATCGGGTGTCCGATGGAACTCAGATGCGCTCTGATCTGATGGGTTTTACCCGTGATAAGTTCGACCTCGAGAAGGGTTGCCTGATCAGTAGTCATAAGCGGCTGGTATCTCGTCTCAATGGGAGAAGAACCAGGAACTTGATTTTCAGTGATCTGTACCAAATTAGCCTTTTCGTCTTTGACGAGATAACCTTGAATGGTGCTGGAAGCGTCGATACGGCCTTTACAGATGCAATGATAATATTTCTCTAGCGTGCGTTCCTTTAAGAGGAGGCTGAGGGCTTGTAGTCCCTTTAGGGACTTTCCACAGAGCACGAGGCCGCTGGTATTACGATCCAAACGATTGCAAACCGAAGGAACAAAGGTGGCAAGTTCCTCTTTCACGATCGCACCGCTACCCATCAGGTAACCGATCATCCATTCATTGATGCTCAGATCTTGATCCGTTGCCTTTTGAGATAAGATGCCGGCAGGTTTATTTAGAAATAAAAAGTTTGCGTCTTCGTAGATGACCTGAAAGCCATGAAGTGACGCGTAGGCATCTTCGTACTCTTCAATCTTCTCTTCCGTAAGCCTTCGGCCTTGGAACTTTTCGAAGGTATCAGCGCTGAAAAAGCATTGTACGAGGTCGCCTTCTTTTAAGACTTCTTTCCCTTCGGATTTCTTCTTGTTCAGCGTGATGTTTTTCTTGCGCAGCTGTCCGTAAAGAAGTCCCATGGGTGCTTCGGGGAAGGCTTTTTTTAGGTATTTATCAAAACGCTGTCCCGCTTCATTGGGACCGATCCGTAGTTCTTGCATGTTACAGGCTGACGCTTTTTAGGGTGTCAGCGATCCCTTGGGTGCTCGCTTCGTCGCAGGAAAGCGCCTGCATCTGATCGAGGCGCGCCACGTATTTCGAAAGATCAGTAAAGATCTTGATGTTCACGTTCTTGTGATTATCCGTTTTTAAGAGCTTATCGATGTGCTTGTCAAAGGCTGGCTCGTCAAAGTCCTTCTGCTCGCTGTAGCCACAAACGGTATTACCCTTGATGGTCAGGTGCCCCACGGGGAAGTTCTTTTCATTTGCAGTAAAGACAAGGTCATAAAGGCAGGTCAGCCCCTCGGTATGTGCCTCAATTTTCGAAGCAGCATCCTCGGAAAGCGTCTTGTATCTGCAGAACATGATCACGCTAACCGCAGCCTTGCTGGCAGGAAGAACGCCCAGTACGGCGACGATGGTCAGCAGATTCATTTTGGTCCCCGTGGTCAGGTAGCCAGTTAAGAATAAGACACCGGAGAGCGCGAAAAACAAAAGCATGCGCAGGATCTCAAACGTGCGCTGCGTTTTTAGGTAATTCTTTGTGCCCTTAAAGGCGTCTCCGGAAAATAAGCGAAGAAAGGTCTTCATGTTTAGCTCCAAAAATCGTAGAAGTCAAATATCGCGTAATCAGAAATCTCGCATTTGGTGTCCCAAGTGTCATGGGAATCTGCGTCAGCGATGGTACATACGGTCATGCCGGCATTCTTTCCCGCCATGATGCCCTTGATAATGTCCTCAAATACCAGGCAGTCCTTCGGGTCAATTCCGAGGTGCTCCGCAACGGTTAAGTATACGTCCGGCGCAGGCTTGCCCTTAATGATCTCATTACCAGTTACAATGGACTGGAATTCATCCAACAGGTGATGCACGCGCAGAACGTTTTCAACGAGCTCTCTGGAGTTGCTCGTCGCGATGCCAAGCGGGATCTGATTCCGACGGCACCCTTCCAGAAAATCGATAACGCCGGGCTTTAGGGGTACTTCATTCGCATACATGTCCCAAGCCATTTTGTTCCAGTCGTCCTTCATCTTCTCCACGGTATCGGGGAGCTGGAACGCCTGCTGGAAATAGACGGCGGTCTCATGAAAGCTCATGCCCTCAATCTCATGGCGAAGCTCCTCCCGGCTCTCCAGCTGAATGCCAAAGCGGCCTAGGTACTCCTGATCGATCTTGCCCCAAAGCCACATGGAATCCACGAGGGACCCGTCAAGATCAAAGATCACGGCCTTTTTGCCCTGTAAGAGACTTTGCTTTTCCTTTGCAATCTCTCTCGAACGCTTGAGACGAGATACTTCCTCCTCCGTCAGCGCCCTGCATTCGCCGCTCTTTAAGCCTTCGTCCAGAGCCAGTGCGCCGAACCGAATGCGCTTCAGGTAGAGCACTTCATTCCCAACCAGGGAAAGCATCCGCTTGACCTGATGAAAACGCCCCTCCGTGATCGTTAAATGGATCCAAGTGCCTTCCTTGTCGGCATCGTAGAGTCTTGCAACCTTTGCAGGTGCAGTCAGGCCCTCTTCTCCAAGGTCGACGCCATTCTCCAGTGCTGCCAACGCTTCATCACTTAAGGCATCGCGGAGCTGTACCAAATAGGTCTTTGCCACGTGTCTTTTCGGAGACAATAGGTCATGTGCCATGGCACCGTCATTTGTGATGATCAGGAGACCCTCTGTATCCTTATCAAGGCGCCCTACGGGGAACAGATCCTTTGCGTGGCCTTCCGGTAAGAGCTGCATGACCGTGTCGGATAAAGCATCTCTCGTCGCAGTTACGACGCCTGCGGGCTTATTTAAAATGTAATATTGATACTTTTGATAAACGAGGGCCTTTCCTTGACAAACGATGTTGTCGCTCTCGGGATTTACCTGAAACTCCGGTGAAGTCACTACGCTTCCGCCAACGGTGACTTGCTTTTTACGGATCAGGTCCTTGACCTGGCTTCTCGTTCCAATACCAAGCTGTGAAAGAAATTTGTCTAATCGCATGAAACTTGTTACTCTTCTTTGTTTTTCTTAGATTTTACTACTAGATAAGCGATCAAAAACGGAATGAAGATGATCGCTACGACGGCTACGCCCACCATGAGGAGCTGTAAGATCGTCTCGCTAGCCGTTTGATCAACGGGCTCTTCGATCAGCTCAGGAACCACGTTGTCCGTCTTGTCTTCAAAGCTCGGCTGGGCAGAAGGTTCTTCGGGAATTTGGAATACCTGATCGAAGGTTAAAACGTTGCTGATGCAATTGAGGTCATAGGGATTTGAACACGAAACGCAAAGGCTCGGCTTCGTGCCGTCAGGGATCGGAATGACCGCCTTAAAGGTACCGGCAAACTCACCCGTCAGGATATCGCCCTCGGGCCAGGGGATGCCATCGCCGAAGGTCTTACCGCCGTCATAACTGATGGCGTAGTAAATCAGGTTCGTATCGGAATCCTTACCGCTGATGGTGACTTCCACGCGGTCTTCGTCATAATAAGCCTTATCAAGGGATAAATGACAATATTCTGGATTGGATGCATCCTGCATGGCCCTGTGGTCCACGGTACCGAGCTCCACCTCAGGGAGGTTATCGGCTTCGGCGGAATAATCAATGCCAAGGGACGAACTTTTTAAGCCAAAGTACTTGGCAACTGCTCTCGCGTCCGCCTTTGCAAAGGCTTCCAGATCTTCCTGGGAATCGCAAAAGCCATTGTCTGCTGCGTGATCCACGTGACAATGCTCAACGATGATTGCGTTGGTCTTTAAGTTCACGGCTTCGCGAAGAATGCCGTAATAATCGCTGCCCTTGCTGTGGCGCTTGGTCTTAATGCCGCGAAGCGACAGCCCCATGTCGCGAAACTCGCGCAGGAAGCAGGTGCCCAGCTGATAACCAGCGGGGGAATACTCTGGATTTAAGGAGATCCAGACCTCGCTTCCGAAAAGGTAATGGGACTCGGAAGCATTGTAATGAAGGCTAATGAGGAAATCTGCCTTCTTCTCTGCGGCAAATTTCGCACGGTCCTTAAGGCTTAAGTCCACGTCGGTCTCTCTAGTCAGATAAACCGTAATGCCTTCGAACTTTCGAAGCTCCTCCGCCATGATCTTCGCAGTGGTCAGCGTCATCTCCCTCTCAAGGAATCCACATTCCGTCGTACCGTCATTTTCGCCGCCATGTCCCGGATCCAAAACAACGATCACGGGGCTTTTCGTCTTTTGGACTCTCGGCGCCGCCTGTACATTCTCAGGCAGACAAAGAAGGACAAGCAGAATGGATAAAATCATGCAAAATAGTCTCTTTTTCAATGCGCGTCCCCCTTTTCTAAGCGTATTATTCAGAACCCCATTCGCAAAATGTCAAAGAACGACATTTTTGCTCATGTGGTTTCTAGTCATATGCGAAAACAATGGCTTTCATGCAAGCATGAGCCATTGTCTTCACACATGACTCTGAATAATACAAGATAAACCAGCTTTCATGAGAAAACTGGTTTATTTTGACGTTGTTATTCTCTTTACTCCTGTACGGGCTGTTCCTCTACGGGTGCTTCCGTCACCTCCTGCGCAGGTGCCGCTTCAGCCGCGTGAAGTTGTACGATATTATCCTGAATGATGCCCTGATATTCGTTCAGGGAAGTGATGAGCTTCTCGTAGCTGTCCTGCGTGCTCTGCGCCGTACGGCTGTAGTTGCTGGCTGCAGACTGGCTTGCAGAAGAAATGATCTTGGAAAGGTGCTCAAGCACGTCATTCATATACTGGTTCGCCGCATCCTTCAGGGAGTTTGCCTCGATGGTTGCGTTATCAATGATGCCCTGCGCCTTGTTTACTGCCATGTTGACGAATTCGTCTGCTCTTGCATGCGCACGGAGCATGATCTCGTGTTCGCTGATCATCTGGTTGTGCTCGATGGCTGCCTGCTCGAGAAGCGCCTTTGCCTGCTGTTCCGCCTCGGCCTTCATGGTCTGTGCTCTGTCAGCTGCATCGTTTAAAATGGCTTCCTTGTTGGCGATGATCTTCTGGTACTGCTTTACCTCATCGGGAGTTTTTCTGCGGAGCTCCTGAAGCATTTCCTCCATCTGCTCACGATCAACGATCACCTCAGAATTGCTAAACATGCGGGGCTTACAATTCGCAAGATAGTTTTCAATGTCACTGATGATCTGTTCGATTTTGTCTACGCTGTTCATTTCTCCTTATGCCCTTCCCTTATACTTTTCTTGGATTAATTTTGCCACAAAATCGGGTACGCAGGGACTTACGTCTCCGCCAAAATATGCGATCTCTTTTACGCCGGACGAACTAAGATATGCATACTCCAAACTGGTCGTGAGGAATATGGTGTCCAGCTTCTCAAGAGAGAGCTGGCGGTTCGTCTGCGCGAGCTGTAGTTCGTATTCGAAATCCGTCACTGCTCGCAGGCCTCTGACTGCCACGTGAATGTTATTTTCGGCCGCATAATTGATCAGCAACCCGCTAAAACTGTCAATCTTTACGTTGGGCAGATCGGCGGTCGCCTCCTTTAATATATTAACACGTTCCTCTACAGAAAACAAAGCATTTTTTACTTTATTGTTCAAAACGGCGACAATGAGTTCGTCAAACATAGAGGACGCTCTCTTGATCACGTCAAGGTGTCCGTAGGTCATGGGATCAAAACTGCCGGGATAAACGGCTCTAATCATTACAATTCCTCCGAAGCCTGGATCAGGCTTTCCTCAAAAATACGTGCTTATTCGTCTTATATTCCTTTACGCGCTGGATGGTAAAACCTAAGCTTTCCACATAGGAAAGATCGGTCTTTAAGGCCTCCTCCACGATGATCAGGGTTTCCTCGTCTACGTACGTCTGTGCAGCCAAGGCCCGCAATACGCGCGCATCCTCCCCCTGCCCATAGGGCGCATCCATAAAGATCACGTCTACGTGCTTTTCATGGATCGAAGACAGGGCAGCAACGGCATCCTGCTTTATCACTATAGCACGGTCTGTAAATTTCGTAAACAAAAGATTTTCATTGATGCACTTTAGGGGCGCTGCGGCATTCTCAACAAAATAGGCTCTTTTTGCACCGCGGCTGATGGCCTCGATCCCGATGGCTCCGCTCCCAGCAAAGAGATCCACGAAAATGCTGCCAGGAACCTCGGTCTGTAAAATATTGAATAACGTCTCTTTAATGCGGTCCGTCGTCGGTCTGGTATCCAGTCCCTCAGGCGCTTTTAACGGCATGCTTCTCGCCGTGCCGGCAATGACTCTCATGGTCAATCCTCCAAATTTTTATGCTATACGCGAACTTTAATGCCCTTGGAATCGCGGGAACCGAGCTTAATGCCATTCAGCAGTAAAGTCTTACCCTTGTATTCAATGTTGGTCTCCACGGCGTTCTTGGTGTAATAAACCTCTTCCACGGCATCCTTCGGGGACAGCTTCATGCCGCGAACGCCCACCGCAGTCTTCTTCTTCGCGGGGATCTGCTCCACGGGGAAGCGCAGGAAGTAACCGTCCTTGGTCTGCAGGACAATGTTCTTCTGATCCTTCAGGGTCTGTACGCTGACAACCTCATCATCGTCATTTAGCTTCGTTGCGGCGACGGTACGGCTGCGCACGTCGAACTCTCCGCCATCAACCAGCTTCATCATGCTTTGCTTCGTGACAAAGATGAGCTCGCAAAGGTTGAGGTCGGTCTGGGATGCCATAAAGACGATTGTTTCGTCCTTGGAATTAAAGTTGCTGACGTTGTCGATGGGAATGCCCTTGTCACGCAGCTTCCCGGCAGGCACGTCCATGACCTTGATGGTATGCATCTGGCCCGTATTGGTGAACAGGCAAACCTTGCCGACGTTCTTGCAGACAAAGACATACTTGAATTCGGTGTCTGCGGCCTCCTTGTTGCGCTCGTAGGTGGCCATGTCGATGGTCTTTGCGTAGCCGAAGCGGTCCATGAGGAACATCACGTCCATCTCTTCCACTTCTTTTTCTTTATAAACCGCTTCCTGACCATTCTCGATCACGGTGCGGCGCTTTCTGCCATATTCCTTCTTAAAGCCATCGAGCTCGCTGATAATGACCTGCGCCATGGAATCGCGACGGTCAAGGATGTCCTCGTAGCGATAAATGTTCGCAAGGGTTTCCTCGTGCTCAGCGATCAGCGCTTCGATCTCGAGTCCGATCAACTTGTACAGACGCATCTCCAAGATGGCATTCGCCTGTTTCTCCGTGAACATGAGCTGCGTCGCCATGATCTTGGATTCCTTCGAACGGAAACGGATGCCATCGATCTTACCTTCTACGAGGCAGGCCTTTGCCATGGCGCGGTCTTTGGAACCGCGGAGGATCTCGATGATCAGGTCGATCACGTTGCAGGCCTTGATGAGGCCTTCCTGGATCTCCTTTTTCTCCATCTCCTTCGCGAGTAGGTTCGTGTACTTTCTGGTCGCAATCTGGAACTGGAAGTCCACGTTGGCCTTGATGATCTCCCGAAGGCTCATGGTCTCGGGGCGACCGTCATGGATCGCGAGCATATTCACGCCAAAGGTGTCCTCAAGGCGGGTCTTTTTATAGAGCATGTTGACGAAATTCTCAGCATCAGCGTCCTTGCGAAGCTCGATCACAATGCGGATGCCTTCCTTGGAGCTTTGGTTGGAAATGTCAACGATGTCTTGCGTTTTCTTGGTTTCGGCGAGGGTTGCCACGTCGGTGAGAAATTTGGCTATATTGGCGCCGATCATGGGATAAGGGATCTCAGTGATGACCACGTTGGTCTTACCGCCCTTGGATTTCTCGAATTCTACCTTGCCGCGGATTTTGATCTTACCCGTACCGGTCTCGTAGATTTCAAGCAGTTCGTCTTGGTTGATGACGATGCCGCCGGTAGGAAAATCCGGTCCCTTGACATACTTCATCAGCTCTCTGGTGGTGATGTTTTCGTCGTTCACGTAGGCCTTGGTGGCGTCGATGACTTCCGAAAGGTTATGAGGCGGAATGCTCGTCACCATGCCGACTGCAATGCCATCCGAACCGTTGACTAAGATGTTGGGGAGCTTTACGGGAAGTACTGTGGGCTCTTTTTCCGTCTCGTCAAAGTTCGGCATGAAATCTACCACGTCCTTATCGAGATCCGCAAGGAACGCTTCCTGTGTTACCTTCTGGAGTCTCGCCTCCGTATAACGCATGGCAGCGGCGC
>JAFPRF010000057.1 GCA_017400965.1 Lachnospiraceae bacterium | reverse complement strand
GTGATCAAGACTGGCGGTAACGGCCGTCTCGACGCGGTCAGCAACGCCATCAAGACCTACTTTGGCATCACCTACGAGCTTTCCGTATACGAGGAGCACGCCATTTCGAAGGGTTCCTCCTCCAAGGCGGCCGCTTACGTCGGCATCCTTTCCGAGGGTAAGTTCTACTGGGGCGTTGGCGTGGACGAGGACATCATCAAGGCCTCCATCGCCGCACTGGTTTCCGCGACCAATAAGCTCACCGCGGAGCAGCACGTTACCCAGGGACGCGACGAGAGAACCGTAGAGATCATCAGCTACGTGCAGAAGCACTATGCGGACGTAACGCTGGAGAGCCTTTCCGAGTACTGCCACCTTTCCGGTCCTTACCTTTCTAAATTTATTAAGGAAAAGACTGGCATGACCTTCCAGGACGTGGTGCGCGAGCAGCGCATGAAGAAGGCGCGCATTCTCTTAAAGGAATCCGACCAGACCGTGGAGAGCGTTTCCGAGGCCGTTGGCTACGAGAACGTGGAGCATTTTAACCGCCTGTTCAAGAAGGCGTACGGCGTAACGCCCCTGCAGTTTAAGAAGCAGAGATAAGTTTTTTTCGCGAAAGATAGGCCTTTTCACGTTAAAATTACGTGAAAAGGCTTTATTTTTTAGGAAGAATGGGCTATTATGAATAATCATGGGATTTTTAAAGTTAGGAAGGAGACATTTTTATCATGTCGAATCAAGAAAAAAAGAACGCCGCAGAACAGCCTGCGGAGAAGGTCATGACCAAATATGATCTGAAGGTGCAAAGAAGAAAGGAAGAAAAGGCGCGCGAAAAGAGAGCGAAGGACGTGTCCACGGCCGTTTTGGTGATCCTGCTGCTGGCGTTGGCCTGCTTCGTGCTTTCCTTCCCGATCAAAAGCTACCTTACCCTCCATCAGACCTATGTCACGGTGGGCGGCGAGGACATTACCAAGGTGGAATTCGATTACTGCTATCACACCGTGGTGAACAATTACGTAAACAGCTATTATCAGTACCTTTCCTGGTTTGGCCTTGACGTGACCAAGGACCTCTCGGAGCAGATGTACAGCTCCACGAGAAGCTGGAAGGACTACTTCGAAGAGATGACGATCGACTCGATGCGCAAGAACAAGGCGCTGAAGGCAGACGCGCAGGCGAAGGGCTTTACTGCTGACGTAAGCGCAAAGTATGACCAGATCGTGGAAGAGCAGAAAAAGAGCGCACAGGAAGCAGGCCTGACCCTGAACAAGTTCCTGCAGGAGAGCTTCGGACCTTACGCGACCCTCGCTCGCATCAAGCCTTACATTGAGGAAGCACTTTACGTAAACGAGTACGTGGACAAGCTTTCCGACGACATGACCCCCGACGAGGCAGCAGTCGTTGCAAAGTATGACGCAGACCCCAAGAGCTATGACAGCGTTGACTACCGCATTATCCAGATCAACGCAGACCTGCCCACTGAGCCTACCGAGCTCGCTGATCCCGTAGAGGAGACCGATGAGGAGACCTCCGAGTCCGACGAAGAGACCGCATACGTTCCCTCCGAGGCAGAGATTGCAAAGGCCATGGAAGATGCAAGAGCGAAGGCAAATGACGCCCTTGCCCTGATCAGTGTTGACGGCGAGACCGTGACCGGCATGAGCTACAGCGCTTGTAACGACACGATCCGCGACTGGCTGTTCGACGGCGTGCGCAAGGAAGGCAGCAAGACCATCCTTGAGGATAACGCAGACAGCGTAGTATATGTTGTACAGTTCATTAACAGATATCGCGACGAGAGCGCAACCGCAGACGTTCGCATTTTGGTGGCTGACACCGAAGAAGAGGCCATGGACATCTATGGCACCTGGAACAGCGACGGCGCAACCGAGGATGCCTTCATCGCACTGGCAAACGGCAAGTACGCGGAGTACTCCGTTGCAGACGACGCGCTCCTTGAGGGCATTGCAAAGGATGACGACCTCTACGAGGAGCTCATCGACTGGATCTACGCAGAGGGCAGAAAGCCCGGCGACTGCGAGATCGTGACCGTGACCGACGTGGCAAGCTTTGTGATTTATTACGTTGGTGAGGCGAAGCCGAAGTGGTACAACACCATTGAGAATGACCTCTTAAACGAGGCACTCAACGCTTACGTAGATCAGATCAAGGAGACCTGCTCCGTATCCGATCCGAAGGGGAACCTGAATTACCTCGTACTTGAGGCACAGGAGAAGGCTGCAGCAGAGGCGGCAGCGGCAAGCGAGGCAGCGGAGAGCGCTGAGCAGACTGATACCGCAGAGGAAAGCGAGAGCACCGTAACCGAGTAAACGCACGGCAAATGCTTACGATAGAATAACATGGGGGCGCAGAATTCCAGAGGAATCTGGCATGGCTGCGCCCTTCTCCGTACAATAAAGGAAAAACACATGAACGCATTGGATGAAAAGGTATTGGTGCTGGACATTGACGGCACGCTGACAAATTCGGAAAAGCAGATCACTCCCGCCACAAAAGAAGGGATCCAGGCGATCTTGCAGCGGGGACACAAGGTCATTTTGGCCTCCGGCAGACCCACGCCGGGCATGCGTCGCTACGAGCGGGAGCTAGAGCTCGAAAAATACGGCGGATACCTCCTTTCTTTTAACGGCGCGCGGATCGTTGAGTGCCGAAGCGGCGAGATCGTCTATCAAAGGATCCTAAACGCGAGTGTCATCCCGAGCCTGTACCATTACGCGAAGGAGCACGGCTTGGGACTGATCACCTACCTTGGGGATACGGTGATCTCGGCCTTCGAGCCTGACGAATACGTAAAGCTGGAGGCGCGGATCAATGGACTGCCCATTCGCGTGGTCGAGAATTTCCTTGAGTTTGTGGACTTTGACGTCAATAAGTGCCTGCTCACGGCGCCGCCGGAGGTGGCATATGACCATGAGATGGCGCTTCGCGAAAGGTACGAGGGGATCGCCAGCGTCTACCGCTCCGAGGCATTCTTCATCGAAGTGATGCCGGAAAACGTGGACAAGGCGAGCTCATTAGACCGCATGCTCGAGAGCCTTGGCATGACGCGGGAGAACGCGATCTGCTGCGGCGACGGTTTTAATGACATT
>JAFPRF010000056.1 GCA_017400965.1 Lachnospiraceae bacterium | reverse complement strand
GGGACCGCTTCGCAAGTGCATGCACTGGGGCATCCGCCAGAGAGACCGGCTGCGGAACTGCGGCAGCATCAAGGGCGTTTTCCGAAAGATGGATCAAAAAAAACTGGAGCATAAGGCCATGAAGGCTCTCGGAACGGACAGCTTTCCAAGCCCCGAGCAGGCGGCAGCCGAGCGTGCCACCACCTTTCCTCGCATGGTAAAGATCAGCATCCTCGTGCCCCTATACAATACGCCGAAGGAATTCCTCGTGGAGATGATCGAGTCCGTGACGGGCCAGACCTATCCGAACTGGGAGCTTTGCCTCGCGGACGGATCGGATGCGGAGCATGCCTTTGTGGGTGAGGTTTGTAAGGAGTATGCGGCGAAGGCGGACGGCCGCATCGTCTACAAAAAACTCGACAAGAACATGGGCATCTCCGGCAACACCAACGCGTGCCTGACCCTGGCAACGGGCGAGTACATCGGCCTTTTTGATCATGACGACGTGCTGCATCCTTCCGTACTTTTCGAGTACGTGAAGGCCATCAATGAGCAGGGCGCGGACTATCTCTACTGCGATGAGATCACCTTCAAGAGTGGCGACATCAATAAGATGCTCACGCTCCATTTCAAGCCCGATTACGCGCCGGATAACCTGCGCGCGAACAATTATATCTGCCACTTCAGCGTGTTTTCGAGAGAGCTTCTCGACGGTACGGAGCTTTTCCGCACGCAGTTTGACGGCAGCCAGGACCATGACATGATCCTGCGCCTGACGGACAATGCGAAGAAGATCGTGCACGTGCCGCGCGTCATGTACTATTGGCGTTCCCACGCGGGGAGCGTGGCCTCTGGCATCGAGGCAAAGCCCTACGCCATTGCGGCGGCCAAGGGCGCCGTTGCGGAGCACCTTCGAAAGCACGGCTTCGATCATTTCCAGATCACGAGTACCCGCGCGTTTGCGACGATCTTCCGCATCCAGTACCAGATTTTGGGCCATCCCAAGATCAGTATCGTGATCCCGAATAAGGACCATCTGGAGGACCTGCAGAGGTGCGTAAGCAGCATCATAGAGCGCTCCACCTATGACAACTACGAGATCATCATCGTCGAGAACAACAGCGAGACGAAGGAGATCAAGGACTATTATCAAAAGCTTTTGGAGACCGCGGCGGATAAGGTGAAGATCGTCACTTTTGAGGGTAAGTTTAATTATTCCGCGGTGAATAACCTGGGCGTATCGAAGGCGGAGGGCGAGTACGTCCTCCTCCTAAATAACGACACGCAGGTGATCACCGCCAACTGGCTCGAGGAGCTCCTCATGTACGCGCAGCGAGAGGACGTGGGCGCCGTGGGCGCAAAGCTCTACTACGCGGATCAGACGATCCAGCATGCTGGCGTGATCCTTGGCCTTGGGGCGCATCGCACCGCTGGCCACTGCCATTACAAGCAGGCGCGCCAGAACCTCGGCTACATGGGCAGGCTTTGCTACGCACAGAACTTTAGCGCCGTGACGGGAGCGTGCCTTATGGTGAAAAAGTCCCTGTATGACGAGGTGGGCGGACTTGACGAGAGCTTTGCCATCTCCCTTAATGACGTGGACTTTTGCTTAAAGCTTAGACAAAAAGGTCTGCTCAACGTCTTTACGCCGTTCGCGGAGCTTTTCCACTTCGAGTCGATCTCGAGGGGACTGGATGATCAGGGCGAGAAGGCGCAGCGCTACAACAAGGAGTCCGAGCAGTTCCGCACCAAGTGGAAGGCCGTGCTCGATGCGGGCGATCCCTACTACAATCCAAATTTCTCACTGGATAAGAGCGATTTTTCACTGAACATTGCGAGCAAGTAAAAAGTGTGCTAAAATAAACATAAGTTTCTTAAATCAAACCTAAGGAGGAGTGGTTCTATGTACAAACAGGAATATGATCGTTGGGTTGCATTTAACTTAGAGGATCCGGACCTTCTGCCGGAGCTTCTGAAGGTAAAAGACAATGAGGAGGAGATCAAGGATCGCTTTGCGGTTTCCCTGCAGTTCGGTACCGCAGGCCTTCGCGGAACCCTCGGCGCAGGTACCAACCGCATGAATATTTTTGTGGTTCGTCAGGCGACGCAGGGCCTTGCGAACTGGGTGCTGACCCAGGGTGGCAACCAGACCGTTGCCATCTCCTATGACAGCCGCTTAAAGAGCGACGTGTTCGCAAAGGAGGCAGCAGGCGTACTCGCAGCGAACGGCATTAAGGTGCGCATTTACGACGCGCTGATGCCCGTGCCCGCCCTGTCCTTTGCCACCAGATATTATAACTGCAATGCCGGCATTATGGTGACGGCATCCCACAATCCTTCCAAGTATAACGGATACAAGGCGTACGGTCCCGATGGTTGCCAGATGACTGATGACGCAGCTGCCATCGTGTACGATGAGATTCAGAAGACCGACGTGCTCACCGGCGCGAAGGTGATGAGCTTCGCAGAGGGCGTTGAGCAGGGTCTGATCCGCTTCGTTGGCGATGACTGTAAGAAGGCCTTCTATGAGGCGATCGAGGCAAGACAGGTTCGTCCCGGTCTGGCAAAGACCTCGGGCCTTAAGCTGGTTTACTCGCCCCTGAATGGGACTGGTCTTGTTCCCGTCACGCACATTCTGCATGACATGGGCATCAACGACGTGACCATCGTTCCCGAGCAGGAATATCCCAGTGGTTACTTTACCACCTGCCCTTATCCGAACCCCGAGATCTTCGAGGCATTAAAGTATGGCCTGGAGCTCGCAAAGTCCACCGGCGCTGACCTGATGCTGGCAACCGATCCCGACGCGGACCGCGTGGGCATCGCCATGAAGTGCCCGGACGGCAGCTACGAGCTGGTATCCGGTAACGAGATGGGCGTACTGCTTCTTGACTACATCTGCGCAGGCCGCATCGAGAAGGGCACCATGCCCGCAAAGCCCGTTGCAGTGATGAGCCTTGTTTCCACGCCGCTGGCTGACGCCGTTGCAGCGCATTATGGCGTTGAGCTTCGCCACGTGCTGACCGGCTTTAAGTGGATCGGTGACCAGATCGCACAGCTCGAGGCAGCTGGCGAGGTAGATCGCTTTATCTTCGGTTTTGAGGAGAGCTATGGCTATCTGGCAGGCCCTTACGTTCGCGATAAGGATGCCGTGATCGCTTCCATGCTGATCTGCGAGATGGCGGCATATTACAGAAGCATCGGTTCCTCCATCAAGCAGCGCCTGGAGGAGATTTACGCACAGTACGGAAGATATCTGAACAAGGTGGACTCCTTCGAATTCCCCGGCCTCTCCGGCATGGATAAGATGGCAGCCATCATGAAGGGACTTCGCGAGAACGCACCCAAGGATTTCGCAGGCATCGCCGTAACGAAGGTGACCGACTACAGCAAGCCCGAAGAGACCGGTCTTCCTAAGGCAAACGTTCTGATCTACAATTTGGCAGACGGTTCCACCGTCATCGTTCGTCCTTCCGGTACCGAGCCCAAGATCAAGATCTACTTCACGACGAAGGGCAAGGACCTCGCAGAGGCACAGGCAAAGAAGGATACCCTGGCAGAGGCAGCAAAGGCCATTTTGGCATAATCGCATAACGAGAAAAACCATAGAAAATCGTGCAGTTCCCATGGCGGAATTGCACGATTTCTTCTTTTCAGGGAGCGGGAAGTATGGTAAAATATTCGTTACGATAGGGGATTTATCGGTATTAATGAAGGAAAGTAGGAGGAAGAGTGCAGTGAGCTATCAGGAAGAGTTTCAGTTTTGGCTGGAGGATGATTATTTTGACGCGGCGACAAAGGAGGAGCTTCTGGCGATCCGCAATAATACGGCGGAGGTGGAAGACCGTTTTTATCGCGAACTCGAATTTGGCACGGGAGGCCTGCGCGGCGTGGTGGCAGCAGGTACAAACCGCATGAATGTCTATACCGTGAGAAAGGCAACCCAGGGCCTGGCAAATTATATCCTAAAGCAGGGCACCCAGGCAAAGGGTGTTGCAATCTCCTATGACAATCGCCGCATGAGCACGGAGTTTGCGCAGGAGACGGCGCTTTGCTTTGCTGCAAATGGCATCAAGGCCTATATTTTCGAGAGCCTGCGCCCTACGCCTGAGCTTTCCTTTGCGCTTAGGACCCTTGGCTGTACGGCAGGCGTGATGGTGACGGCGAGCCACAATCCGCCGGAATACAATGGCTATAAGGTGTATTGGGAGGATGGCGC
>JAFPRF010000055.1 GCA_017400965.1 Lachnospiraceae bacterium | reverse complement strand
TCAGTGCGGCAAAGATTGCCGAACCAAGCGCTAATAAAAACCACATAGTGATACTCCTTCAAATCCCAATTTGCTTAACCGTTTATACTAGAATATAATTATATACCAAATTTAACATAATTCTTGACGAAATCAATGGGATTAGGTATAGTCAAAGCGAGCTGGACAACGGTAATCTTACCGCCATACAGCTCGTCAATTATCTTAGGATATCTTATTTACAGAAAAACTTTCACACACTCTAAATAAAATAGTCTCCCTTCTGCATGTGGATCAAAGTCTCGCCGTCAAAAGTGACTGTGTCGAAATTGAAATTCTCCGGATGAAACTCACGAAGATCAGGAACGGTTGCGACATACTCCGTACCGTCTCTAAACTGATGGATTTCCAAAGATCCATTCCACGCCGACATCAAGTAGGCATCGCCGCCGAAATCCAGTCGAAAGATGAAGGAAGAAACCTCATCCTTCGTGTTATTGCTGACCGAAAAGTCATACGTAAAAGCTTGGAAATTATGCTCCGTAATCCCCTCGTTATAAAGGTCGAATGCCTTGGTCCAGGTACTGCCTCTAGGCACGGATCTCACGGTCACGGGAATCGATTTGTCATCCTCCTCCGTAAAAAGCGCCGTCCCTTCAAGGTGCAATTGGTGCTTTGCATGATTATAGATTTCCGTCTTAACCACACTCATTACGAAAATGCCAAGAATCGTCAAAAACGTTACGAAAAATATGATGATCGCAGTTTTTTTCTTCCCTCTTCTTTTCATGCTCTCTTCCTTCGTTATCCTTTGATTCGAATATTCGTCAGTGCAACTTGGTCACCGGTAAGGCAAGTGTATATCTCATTTACGTCTGCCCTGATCTCAGAAACGTTTTTGAGGCAGTTTATTTTATGACAAAAGTCGTAAAACCAAGGAGCAGCGCCACTAGGTATAGCAGGCCAATGTGCACGGGATAGAAGGCGTAAAAGACATACTTGTTCATCTTAGTGCCCTTCTTGCCATTGTACTTTGCTACCGGGATCATCATAAAGAAGGCCGTTGCTTCTATGAAGGTCATCAGCGTGAGCACGCCGCAACCCATGCCAAAGGAAAGCTTTCGATTCTTACGGAAGAAATACATTACGGCGATCGTCAAAACGCCGCCCGCGCTATAGTCTGTCCTCAGGAAATCAGCAATGGCGCAGAAAACAAGTAGTGAAAGGACACTCGCCGCGAACTGGTTCTTGCGCTCCGTTGTCCACTTTGTGCCAAGCAATGCAAACACGAAGATCGAAACAACACCGATCGACGCGAGAATAATGGCATACATCGGCCAGCTCATCACGGGGAAGAAAGCTCCTACCTGCGTATCGCTGATCAGGTAATAGACTGCGGCAGGTCCGACCATAAGCGATGCCACGTAAAAGAAAGGCATGTATTCCTTTCCGTCACGAAACTTCTCGCTAAAAAACTGCATGCTCGCCAGGCAAAGAAGTCCCAGCGTCAGCGTAAAGAATACGTTCTGATAGCTCGAGTTAAAGAGCCTGCTCGAAAAACCAAGGTTAAACGGAAGCTCTGAGATCAAGGCGAAAGCGCCAAGTCGCAGCGCATATTTCTTGACGTTGCTGGTATGCATAAAGCCTTCCACGATCAGGAATGCAAAGAGCGGGAATCCAAATCTTCCGATCAGTCGCATCAAAATGTATATAATATAAACCAGCGCATCCCCTTTATGATGAGGATTCTCAAACCACACCGTCCACTGTATACCCATGGGGATCACGTGACTTAGGTAATCGTTCAATACGATCGCCGCCGTATGATCGATGAACATTGCAACCATGGCGATGATCTTGAGATTTGTTGCGGTGACGCCCTTCTTACGGTTTCGTGTTTCTAAGACTGCTTCTTCCATGACATTCTCCTTTATGCTATCTGCTTCCTATGATGTCATAATTTATAACCCTAGCGAAATGCCTCCCGAATCCTGACGGAAGTCTCTTCGTATTCTTCCAAAAAGCCCTCGTGATTGGACTTGATCAGGTCCTCGTTCAGATCCGCTGCGGCTTGCTCTAACTCACGCGCAGCCTCGGAAAGGGCCATGGCTCCGATTGTTTTCGCCGCACTCTTCAGTGCATGCGCCTTGATCCGATAATTCTTCCAATCCTTGAAGGAATAGCTGTCCTCCAGCTCCTTCGCGATCGTTGCGCGCTCCTGCGCGAAATCCTTCAAAAGTTCAAAATACAGGCTTTGATCCTGCATGGCGAACCCAAGGCCCGCCTCTACGTCAAAGCCGAATTGCTTCAGATTCTCGAAAATCGCGTCTGCCTGGGCGATCTGCGCGCTCTCCTCATCCGGGAAGAACTCCATGATCTCCTCTTCCCGCTCGGGAACGGGTAACAGTTTCTCCTGCGGCAGCCACTTATGCAGCAGCGCGGAAAGCTCCCACCCATTGATGGGCTTCGCCAGGTAGTCTGCGAATCCCTTTTGCAGATACTGCTCGCGTGCACCTGCGATGGCGTTGGCCGTCAGCGCAATGACCGGCGTATCCTTGATCGATTCCGGGCTTTCCTTTTGCAGCTTCTGCAGCGTTTCAATACCGTCCATCACTGGCATCTGATGATCCATAAAGATACAGTCATAATGCCGCTTTTTGATCTTTTCGATGGCTACTTCGCCGCTTCCCGCCACGTCGATCATGATCTTAGAAGCCTTTAAGAGGCCCCTGAAGACCTTCAGGTTCATCTCTACGTCGTCCACTGCAAGGATTCTTGCGTCCGGCGCGATAAAGTCCTCGTGGAACACTGCCTCGTTGACGATAGCGCCCTCTCTGGCCCGATCGAAATCACCGATCGGCGTCGCATCCGCGATCCCCTGCGTCAGTTCAAAATGAAATCTGGAACCCACGCGATATACGCTTTCGAATAAAAGCTCGCTTCCCATGAGCCGCAGGCATTTCTGCGAAATGGGAAGGCCAAGGCCCGTTCCCTCGATCTTATGGTTCTTGGCATCTTCGATACGGCCAAATTCAGAGAACAGCTTGTCGCGGTCCTCCTCCTTGATGCCCATGCCGGTATCCTGCACTTCGAAAAGGAGCGTCGCCTGATCTCCTTGCGTCTTTTGGAGCTTCACGCGAAGGGTAACCTCGCCGCGAAGCGTATATTTCACGGCATTTGTCATGAGATTGGTGAGCACCTGCGCCACCCTGACCTCATCGCCAAGGAGTCTGCTCGGGATTGCCTCGTCGATCTCCCAGCTAAGCTTTAGTCCTTTATCGGCAGCTCTCGGCGAGATCATCTTCAGCAGATCGGAAAGCATGCACGCCACGTCATATTCCGCATTCACGATCTCCATTTTCCCCGCCTCGATCTTGGAAAGGTCGAGGATGTCGTTGACGAGCGATAACAGCGTGTGACCGCTGCTCTTGATGTTCATGCCGTAGGAGCGGATCGCCTCTTCCTTGCTCTCGCGAAGGATCATCTCGTCAAAGCCAAGGATCGCATTGATGGGCGTTCTGATCTCGTGGGACATGTTGGCGAGGAAATCGCTCTTGACGCGATTGGCCTGCATGGCCACCTGCCGCGCCTGCTCGAGCTCGTCCATGGTCTTCATGAGCTTCCGGTAGTCTGGCGTCTCCAAAGAAAACAGGATCATGAGCAGCGCCACGGGTACCAGTCCAAAGGTCAGGTACACGTCCGTCAGAACGAGGAGCTGCAGGATCATCGCGCCAAATACCACGCCAACAAAGGCTACGCTGGAGATCCACTGCTTCTTTGCAAAGCGCTTGTGATAACGAATGATGTAATACAATGCCTCCATCGCATACATCGCCGGCAGAATGTATCCCAGAATGTATAAGGGGCCGTGCACGTAAGTTCCGTCAGGTTCAAAATAGAATGCCCAGTGCGTGATGGGATTGATCAGGCAATGGATCGCATACGCGATCGAAATGCCCTTGCCAAGGGTATTAAAGAGCGTTCTAGGTTGCTTTTCCGCAAAAACATAGGTCGTTACGTATCTTTCGAAGGCAACCGCAGTAGCAAAGGCGCACAGGTAATACCCGATTGTCATGATCATATTGATCGTATTTAGTTTCGGATCTTGGAACGAGAAGGTAATGGCCGTGATCATGTCCAAAAGCTGCGCGCCAATGATCAGCCACACAAGCTTTGCAAATGCCTTGTCGCTGCGCGTTCTGACGGCGTAGTTTACGTGGAAATGATAGCCCACTACGATCATGATGAGAAGTCCCATGATCTCAAAGTCGATATTGTATTTTAACATT
>JAFPRF010000379.1 GCA_017400965.1 Lachnospiraceae bacterium | reverse complement strand
ATGTTGGTGTTCTTGACAACCACCTCGTAGGCCTTATCGCTTCCAAGGTATGAGAATTCCTCAAGCATCTCCTCCGTCGTATGGAGGAACAAAGGTGCCTGCTCATCGGCGTCCTCAAAGCCCTTGCCCGCCATGATGATCCTACGATACACCTCGTCCGCGGGGTCAAGGAAATGCACGTCACAGGTTGCCACAACAGGCTTATGGAACTGCTCGCCCAGCTTTACGATCTGGCGGTTAATGTCCTGAATGTCCTCCACGGAATTCACGGTGCGCACCTTGTCGGACTTGATCATGAACGCGTTGTTTCCCGTGGGCTGGATCTCTAGATAATCATAAAAGTTCACAAGTCTCGCGATCTGCTGATCCGACTGTCCGTCCAGTAGCGCGCGGTATAATTCGCCCGCCTCACAGGCGCTTCCAAGGATCAGTCCCTCGCGATATTTTTGCACCAGACTCTTTGGTACGCGGGGCACTCTGTGGAAATAGGTCAGATGCGACTCCGAAACCAATTTGTACAGGTGCGTACGTCCCAAGTCATTCTTCGCCAAGATGATCGCATGGTACGAGGGCGATTTTTGCACTAGAGAAACACTGGTCTCTCCCAGCTTATTGAGTTCCTCCAGCGTGAAAATATTCTCCTCCGCCAGCATCTTGATAAACTTCACAAAAATATGGGCCGTTGCCTCCGCATCGTCCACGGCGCGGTGATGATTCTCCAGCGAGATCCCCAGCGTCTTACAAACGGCATCCAGGGTATGCTTTGCCTGATCGGTCAACAGCGCTCTGGAAATCTGCATGGTATCCACGAAGGTAAAATCGTCCGAAAAACCCTGTCTTCTGCAATTCTCCATGATAAAGCTCATGTCGAAGTTTGCGTTGTGTGCCACCATAACGGCACCGTCGCAAAATTCCAAGAACTGCGGCAGGATCTCCTCGATCACCGGCGCATCCATCACCATCTCATCCTGGATGCTCGTCAGATTCTGAATTTCGAAGGGAATGGGTACCTGCGGATTCACAAAGGTCGAGAATCGGTCGACGATCTCACCGCCGCTCACCTTCACGGCACCGATTTCGATGATCTTATTCGTTACAGGTGAAAAGCCCGTGGTCTCGATGTCGAATACAACGAAGTCGGTCTGCAGGTCCTGCCCCTTATTTCCAGTCACGATCTCATGCAGGTCGTCCACCAGATAGGCCTCCATGCCGTAAAGCACCTTAAAGAATTCCTGCTTATCGGGCGTGGGAAGCTCCTTCTCCTTGCACTCGTTCTTCTTCGCCTTCCAAAGATCATCCCAAACATGCCCTGCATCGGTAAAGCCCTGAACCACGCCATGATCCGTGATCGCGATGGCGCGGTGCCCCCACTTATAGGCCCGCTTTACGATATCCTTCGCCTCCGAAACGCCATCCATGTCACTCATCTTTGTATGGCAATGGAGCTCCACTCTCTTTTTAAGGGCAATGTCTTTACGGCTGACGGTAAAGTCCGTCGTCTTTTTAATGCCGGCAAGGGATCCGATGGTCAGCTCATGATCGAACTTATCCATCATGGCGATGCCCTTTACCTTAATGAAGGCGCCTTCCTTCAGGCCACCGTCCGTGATCTCCTTTACCTGCTCATTCTTCGCAAACAGCTTTACGGTCATCGTATCCGAAAAGTCCGTGATGTCGAACATGATGATCGTCTTCTCATTTTTGATCTCTCTGGTCTCTAAGCGCAGGATCTTTCCCTGCACTACCACCTCACCGATCTCGCCGATGATGTCTTCAATCTTATGCGGCTCCTCCTCGAAATCCCTTCCGTAGATCACGTCAGGATTGTCCGACTTCTTAACAGACCCAAAGCTATGCTCGCCCTTCTTAAACTTACCAAATTCACTCCGTCCGGTACCTAACTTGCCGCCAGTTGCAGAGCGCACTTCGCCCGTCTTCTTCGCATCGTCGGTCTTCTTTGCCTCGTCGCCCTTTTGCTTTTCTGCCGTCTTTTCCGACTCTTTCGCAGGTGCCGTTTCGGCCTGCGCCGCGGCAGCTTCCCCTGTGCCTTCCGCCGGCTTGTCCTCTCTGTCCACGTAGCCGTGCAGACGATTCGTGATCTCCGCCACCTTCATGCTGATGAGGCGCTCTTCCTCCTCGCGTCCAGAGGTCTTCTCTTTTTCACGATATTCCAGATCGATCTTCACGCCAAAGCCGCAGCGCTCCACGAGAATTTTCTCCAAAATGCGATGCAACTCCTCCTCGCGGCTCTTGACCAAAACGGAGTCCTCGAGATTGACAATGACGCGCCCCTCCTCAGGATAGGAAAAACGCGCAGACTTAAGGGCCACGAATAACACGTGGCTGTAATCCATCAGTTCCTCCAAAATGCTTTCGCGATAAAGGTCAAGAAGCTTTTCCGGCGTGTACTGCGCGGAGAGCTCAAAGCGCTCGTAAATCTTTACCTCGATGGTAACGCCAGAAAAAAGCTGGCGTTTAATCTCCTTCTCGACCTTATAGATGTCCCGCTTTTCGATCAAATTGCGGGATACCAGATAAATGCGAAGGAAATCCTTAGCCTTGGTGGTTGTGATCTTTTCTATATTTGTTTGCTCCATGAGGTCATGCAGCTTGCCAGGCAGCTGCATGTTTGGAAACGCCTCAAAAAAAGCTTTCATTCTATGCCTCCCAGTGGTCCAACTCGTCCTTTAATGCGCTGAGCAGTTCGCTTTCCGGCACCTTGCGGATGATCTCTCCCTTTTTGATCAAGAGTCCCTCTCCCTTGCCGCCGGCGATGCCGAGATCTGCCTCTCTGGCTTCTCCCGGTCCGTTCACGACACAGCCCATCACGGCCACCTTGATGTCCAGCGGATAATCCGCCACCATCTGTTCTACCTTTCCAGCCAGACCGATCAGATCGATCTGCGTTCTGCCGCAGGTCGGGCAGCTCACGACCTCAATGCCGCCAGTCCGAAGACCAAGCGTGCGCAAAATGAGCTTTGCAGAATAAATCTCTTCCACGGGATCTCCCGTCAGGGAAACGCGGATGGTGTCACCAATCCCCTGGCTTAAGATCATGCCAAGTCCCAGCGCAGACTTAATGTTACCGCTGCGCACCGTGCCAGACTCGGTGATGCCAACGTGCAAGGGATAGACCGTTTTTCCCGCCAGCAGTTCATGCGCCTTCACGCACGTCAAAACATCGCTGGACTTGATGCTGATCACCAGATTGTCATACCCTAAATCCTCGATCAAACGTACCTTATCGAGGGCGCTCTCTACGATACCCTCCGCCGTCACGCCGCCATATTTCTCAAGCAGCGGCTTTTCCAAGGAACCGCTGTTGACGCCAACGCGGATCGGAATACCCCTCTCCTTCGCCACGTCCACCACGGCCTTCACGCGCTCCCGAGAGCCAATGTTCCCGGGATTGATGCGGATCTTATCCGCACCGTTTTCCATGGCCGCGATTGCCATCTGATAATCGAAATGGATGTCAGCCACCAGAGGGATGTGGATCTGCTTCTTGATCTCAGCGAGCGCCTTTGCGGCCTCCAGGGTCGGCACCGTGCAGCGAATGATCTCGCAGCCTGCATTTTCCAGTCTGAGGATCTGGGCTACCGTCGCTTCGACGTCCTCCGTCTTTGTATTTGTCATCGATTGGATCAGGATGGGATTGCCTCCTCCGATCACCCGATCTCCAATCTTAATTACCTTCGTCTCATCTCTAAAACTCATTTTCAAATCTCCGTTTCTTTATGGGAGTTGTCACCAACATCTAGTATAGCCTTCCCCCATCCTCTCCACAAGACGTATTTTTGCCCAAAATTCAGGTGAAATTTTCGGCACAAAAAAGGCAACCTTTCGGTTGCCCTTTAAGAAAGCTTATTTCACTACCTTTTCAAAATCGCTTGCCGGATGTTTGCAGATCGGACAGATGAAATCCTCCGGCAGCTCCTCGCCCACGTATTCATATCCGCAGATCTTGCATCTCCAGACCGTCTGTCCTTCCGGCGTCTTTGCCACTGCCTCGGGCTTGGGCTTGATGTTCGCGAAATAATACGCGTAAGTAGCAGAAGGCACCTGGTTAAAGATCTCACCGTCCGTCACGGCTGCGATAAACAGCATGTGACTTCCCAAGTCAATCATCTGCTGCACATAGGCAGAAATGTAAGCGTTCGTTCCCTTCGTGATGGCCATTGTCCCATTCGGTACGCGCTTGCAGTCCGTATAGGTTGCGAATTTATTCACGTTTCTGCCCGACTGGAAGCCGAAATGCTTAAAAGTGTCAAAGGTTGCTTCTTCACTCAGAACCGAAATGGTAAACTTTCGCGTCTCCTTGATCATGTCGCAAGTGAAATTTGCCTTATTGACCGAAATGCTGATCATCAGCGGCTCCGACGCCACCTGACAAGGCGTATTAATGATACAGCCATTGTCCTTCCCGTTCTGATTTGCAGTCAGAACGAACAACCCGTAACTCAGTTTCTGTAACACCTTTTGATCCATGAGCTTCTCCCTTCCTGCATTGCCGTCGCATGCATCTTCAAGCCTTAGTAATTTGCCTCATGCACCTCAAAGTAGCTCTGGGGATGATTACATACGGGACAAACTTCCGGCGCCTTCTCTCCAACGCAGATGTGTCCGCAGTTGCGGCACTCCCAAACCTTTACGGAACTCTTCTCGAATACCTGCTTGGTCTCTACGTTCTGAAGGAGTGCGCGATAACGCTCCTCATGCGCCTTTTCGATGGCAGCCACGCCACGGAATTTCTCTGCCAGCTCAGGGAAACCTTCCGCCTCCGCCGTCTTTGCGAAATCTTCATACATGTCCGTCCACTCGTAATTTTCGCCATCAGCGGCTGCCGCGAGATTCTGCGCCGTATTGCCAATGCCCTGCAGCTCCTTGAACCACATCTTGGCATGTTCCTTTTCATTGTCAGCTGTCTTTAAGAACAGAGCAGCGATCTGCTCATAGCCTTCCTTCTTTGCAGTCGAAGCAAAATAGGTATATTTATTTCTCGCCTGAGATTCTCCCGCAAAAGCTGCCTGAAGATTCTTTTCGGTCTGCGTTCCAGCGTACTTATTGGCCATATCTTCGTCCTCCTTATGCCTCTTTCTTCCAAAGTCCATGCAGGTTACAATATGCATAAACTGCTTCTACCTTCTCGTCCTCGCAAATTGCAAATACGGCCTTCGGCTCCTGACCGGGCGCCAGTTTCTTCATCTGCGTACCCTTATCGGTTTCAATGAAGATCCACTCAATGTAATGCGCATCCACCATGGGATGGATCACCTCACCAACCTGAACGAATACCTTACCATCCTTCACTTCAAAGGTCGGCACGTGCTTCTCCACGGCTGCGTCCGTCGTTCCCGGGATCAGTTCCGTCATCTTCTGACCACAACACATCATGGGCACCTTCGCATCCTTCACCACCGCGATCATATTTCCACAATGCTCACATACAAAAAATCTCGTTGCCATTTCCGTAACCCTCCTTTTTGTTATGAAAGGGACGTAGCAGATGCCACGTCCCCTTCGGCTATGTTTATGCCTATTAAGCGTCAGCTCTTAGCTAAAGTATCTCTTCAGCAGGCCCTCAAATGCCTTGCCATGTCTCGCCTCGTCGCGGGCCATTTCATGCACGGTGTCATGGATCGCATCGAGGTTTGCAGCCTTTGCGCGCTTTGCAAGATCGGTCTTGCCAGCGGTAGCGCCGTTCTCAGCGTCAACGCGAAGCTGCAGGTTCTTCTTGGTGCTGTTCGTAACAACCTCGCCAAGGAGTTCCGCAAACTTTGCAGCATGCTCTGCCTCCTCAAAAGCAGCCTTCTCATAATACATGCCTACCTCGGGATATCCTTCTCTGTAAGCAACTCTCGCCATTGCAAGATACATACCAACCTCAGAGCATTCGCCCTCGAAGTTTGCGCGCAGGTCAGCCTTAATGTCTTCGCTTACGTCGGAAGCGATGCCAACAACATGCTCGGAAGCCCATACCTTCTCCTCAGACTGTACGGTAAACTTCTCGCCGGGAACGCCGCAAATAGGGCACTTCTCAGGGGGCTGATCCCCTTCATGAACATAACCACAAACTGGACATACGTACTTCATTTGTTAACCCTCCTTGACTGAAAATCTTGTGAATAGTTTTTGCAAAACACTATCGTCCTGCAACTGTTCTTATCATACCATAAATTGGGTGAATCCCGCAACAGTTTCCTAAAAAAGTCACGCATTGTTCACAATTTAAATGCTATTTTCAAACTCCTGCAGACTTTGATAGCCGTAAAGCTTCGCCGTGTTCTCCATGGTGGCTCTCGCGATGTTCTTTCCGCTTCTCATCCACTCAATGACGTACCCCGCGTAAAGCTGCAACATCTTATCCGAATAGGTGCTGATCTCCCCGCGCAGATAGGTCTCATAGGAGGTATCATATGCCTCATCCTCAGCGGTATGCAGCGTTCTCGCGTTCGCCACCACCTTCGGATACTCCTTGGCCACCTCCTCGACCATGTTCATCTGCAGCGCAACGATCTGCTCGATCACGGCCTTCTTCTCCTCGCTCAGTTCCGGGAAATGCTTCTCCAGCTCCGCATATTTCTCGGGCGCCGTGCTCTCCATCATGCGCCCATACTTCTCCGTGATCAGGTTGTGCCCAAGCTTCATCTCGCGCTCGAAGTCATATAAATACTGCATCAGCATCTCGCGGTCCCAGGTCATGTACTGGCTCTTACGCATCACGGAGAAGGTAGGCCAATCGTTCTGACAGGATGCTCTGCCGCCCTCGTTCTTCACCTTATCAAAGGCCTCAAACTCCGTCCTTGCGATCTTGCGTACCAGCTTGTCAGTTTCCAGGGTCGCGTAACCCGCCTTCATCACAAGCTCCTCCACCTGATGATCCAAATACGGATCAATATCGCTGATGAGGCTCTCGTCATACATCATCTTCGCGATAAACTGGCAATGATTTTCAAGAAGTGCTTCTACCGTGGCCCTGGCGGATGCATCATCCATCGAAAGCGTCGCATGGAGCTGCTCCAAAACCATCAGCGTCTCCTCGCCCTGCCAAAGCTTCTTCATGCTCTTTTTCAGCCACTTGTCATGCGGTGCATATGCCTTGCAGAGGTGATGCCAAAAACGCATGATATGGCGAATGCATTCCATGAGCATCGCATCCGCCGTCAATCGATCGCCGCGGTCCAGCATGCGGAAATAATTGTACTGTCCCGTCTGCGAGATCTTTGCACAATCCTCTGCGAGTTTCAGGAACCGGATCTCCTCCGGATACTCCTTCAGTTCCGAACGGATCTTTGTGAAATCCCCCTTGGGGTCATGAAAAACCTCGCCATCAGTTGCCGCAAGGAAGGAAACGTCATCCAGTCCGCGCCAGTTGAAATTGCCTTGTTCGTCCATGCCGGCATATTTCCCATAAAAGTCCTCTATGGTCCATACGCCAACGCGCCCTTTCCCCTGCGTTGTGCTCACGCGCTTGTAACCCAGAAACTCAGTTGGCAATGCCTCATAGCACTCTCTAAGTTTCTCGCCGATGACGGGTTCCAAATCCTTCGGGATCCACATGCAAAAGCCGGGCCCCCAGTCATGATCCACAGAAGCTTCATCATCAAAGCCCATGCAATCCGAGCCCTCTCCGACAAGTCCCGCCGCGATTTTGTCTATATACTCAGGGAATTCCTTCTCCAGCATCGGCTTCCCGTAGGTCTCGAAATATTTCTTGGAAAGCTCCAGGCCACTGATCCAAGGCTTTTTCTCTTCCTCTGCCTTAGATACGCTAACGCCCTGCTTCTCCATCTGCTCCTGCAATAAACCCGTCAGTTCCGACCACTGACCCTTTGGCTCTTCTTTTTGATCATTCACAGTCGCAGTCACTTTCGGTTGCTCCGCCGCCTGATGTCCCATCTTCTTAAGGCATGCGTCACGATTCATTTTGAGTCTCTCATACTGAGTGTTGTGCCCCAACGTACTCTCGACGATCGTCATGCCCTCCTCGAAGAGTCTGCACGCATCCTCGAACTCCCCGGCATGATAATGACAAAGGCCCAAGGCCGACAACGCCGCGCAATAATGTGCATCATAAAGGTTCCTCTTTTGGAAGCAATAAATCGCCCTCTTTGCATAGTCGCGCGCGCGGTCAAATTCCTTTCCGAGCACAGCCGTATTCGCGAGATTCGCATAGGTCACCGCGATCTCAAAGCCAGACTGATTTGCTTCTACGATCTGTAGCGCCTTCAGCAAATATTCCTCGGCCTTTTGATAATCGCCAACCTCCTGCTCCAAAAGGCTCCGGTTATTATAAAGGCCCGCCAAGAGCATGTCGTCCGTCTCAAGCTCCCTGTCGTAAATCTCCTCCGCCTGATCATAATAGCGTCTCGACTCCTGCAGATTGCCCATGGAACGATACCCATTCGCCGCATTCAGCGCCGTCGTTCCATACATGGTCGTCCCTTCCAGGCCCAAGTCCCTTGCGGTCTGCAGAGAAGCTTCGATCGTGTTCGTTAACTTATCCATCTCAGATGTCTGACGGTAGTATCCGATCAACTCATTCAGGATCTGCAGGCAAACGCCATGCTCCCCGCGCTCCTGCGCCTCCTCTAGCGTCTGCAGCATCAATGCCTCCGCCTCTTTTGCCTTATTCTCATCAAACAAACGATCCACTTCTCGAAAGAATAATTCGATGTTCATAGTCTATTCCTCACTCTGCAAAAAACTTTGGTACGACTTCCGAAGCCCTTCCTCCAAGCTTGTAAATGGTACGCCAAGGCTTCGCGCCCTTTCATCACTATAGCGTTCGCTTTCCGCTTTGGTAAGAGGAAACGGCATCGGAATTCCTCTCGCATTGACGTCATTCACGGATAGCGCCACTCTTTGAATGCTTTGCCCCGTCGCCTTCTCCAAGGCATCGGCGAAGCCTTCATAGTTCGTCGTTTCGCCGCAGACATTCATACCGCCATCGTTTGGCGCTTCACTTTGAAGGCACGCGTAAATGCATTTCGCCAAATCTTCAACATACACCATCTGAAAACTGCCGTCGGCATCCTCCGGGAAAATGATCTGTCCCGCCTTGGAAATCCATTGAAAGAACATGCCCTCGCGCGGCGCGTAGTTTCCCGGCCCATAGATGAAAGTAGGCCGAATGGACGTATAACGCATGCCACGAAGCTTTGCACTTTCGAGAAGTTCCTTCTCCAACGCTACCTTTCCGACGATATAGGCACCAGCCTCACCGCCGAAGTCTCGCTCTTCGAAAGACGCTCCTTCGTCTAGTATCTCCCCCGTCCCACGCTCATACACGTCGCAGGTGGAGATAAAGATATACTTCTTTATAGGGAATCCCAGGTTCAAAATCCTCTGAATGTCCCCTTTTTCATACGCGCAAAAATCGATAACGCCATCATACCCAGCATCGTCAAAGCTTTCCCGTACAGCCCGCAAAGAAGCCTCGCTTTTTCGGTCCGCACGGATCTCCCGAATATGTCCATTTTCCTTCCCGGGCACCTTGCGATTTCCGCGGTTTAGCACCGTGATCTCATTTGTTCCATCATCACATACTTCCAAAAAAGCCTTGCCCAGAAAGTACGTGCCGCCAATGATCAATAGTTTCATTCGCTACTCCATAAGTTCGTAAACTACAGTCTCTTTTGCATCTCTGTCGGCAGAGAAATAACACCTGTCAAATACCTGCCGAAAGCTGTCTGCCTGGCAGAGCGCCGTGGCATGCGGATCCCAATCTCTCATCATAACTCTGTGATCCGTCTCGTTGAGGTGCGTTAAAAAGAGAGACGTACTCACTCGCTCTTCTCCCAATTCTCGCAGATCTTCCAACACGGGCTTTAAAAACTTTTCCAGCGACCCATGTCTTGCATATCGGATACTTCCCTGCCATGGATTCTCCACGTTCGTCGCATCTTCCTGCGTGATTCCAAGCGACTCCCTTGTGCACTCATTCGGCAGCATCCCCGCACCATGCCTAGTAACATAGGTGCGCGTTACGTAAACCACTTCTGAAAGAGAAAGCCCATGCTCCCTGCATATCCTTACTGGATGGTAAAGCCCCGTGCGTGAAGCTGAAACATGCGGCGCAAACTCTTTGTTTTCCCCGTCGAGCAAAAGTCCTTGCCCCGTCTCAAAAACAATGCTCTCGCGCCCTCGAAGCAACGCCCCGGCATCCTCCACAACCTTCACAAACTGTTCCGCGCTCCGCTGCATCTCTTCCACGGCATTTTCGATCACTGTTTTCGACTGCAAGCACTCCAAATACTCCTGTGCCTGCGCATCCCTCGCCAGATCAAGGAGAACGCCCCCATCTGCCATTTCCCGCAACGCCGTCCAGACGCGCTTTTTCATATAGTTCTCACGGATCTCCAGCATTCGCTCCGTCAAGGTCTTCGCGTCCTTCGACAAAAAGTCCAATACAGATACGCCAAAACCCGCCTTCGTTCGAAGGTCACACTCATTGATCCCCATGCCGCAGCTTCCATGACGCTTCTTTCCGCGCAAGGATTCTAACAGCATATTGATCAGCACGTCATCAATGATCGTGGCCTGCGTTTTGGCATCGCAAAACACCTGCACGGGGAACTCGCTGACCGTCTGAAACGCCTCCATCTCCTCACGCAGCTTATATAAATCCGGATAATAGGAATCCGCCCAAAAGGTGTCGCAATGACGAAAGGAGCCCGACGATAACTGATGAAACACAAATCTTTTCCCATCCGGTTCCACCGTATGCCCCGCCTGAGCTCCCCCATTATGCTTTATGACTAAGGTATCCGGGGCTAGCCTGCAGAAATGATCCACGGCCAGTCCCTTGCCCTCGTCTCCAAAACCCTTACCGATCACCGCGCGGATGGTCTGCCCGCTCAAAATACGAGTCCCTTCTTTTTATCCACCAGCTTTAAGTCCTTCAAAGCCCTTTGCACGATGGGTCTTTTTAATTCAGGCCACTGCTTTAAGGCATCCTCCATATCCATACCAAGGGACATCTGCATCGTACTGATCAGGATCTCCGGGATTGCCGCGATCTCGCTCGGTGCGATCACCATGGTATGTCCAGGCAGGAGATTCACAATGTTCTGTGCCTTTTCACCGTTCCGATCCAGGAAGAGATGGAAAATCTCAAACTTCTCCTGCGCTTCCTTGAGTACTACGCGCACGTCCTGCGCCTTGCCCTCGCCAAATACCGTTTCATATGCTCTGCAGAGCTGCCTTACGTCCGTACGGCACTCCGCGGCATCGCCGATCGTAAATAAAAATCCCTTTTTCTTTCTCTTTTCATAGTTATCCAGCGCCGTGTTCTTCGCAGCGAAATGCCAAAGAGGACTCAGCGCCACGTCACCGTTACCATGATTCTCTAACCACAGATCTAGGAGTTGCTCAGCAATGCGGATATCCGACTCAAACTGCGTTACCTGAAGCGGCGCCGCGTCAAATGCATCGCCATACGCCGCGAAAAGGATCGCGGGATCCTTTACCACGTTCGTAGAATACAGCTTCATCATGGTCTCGTTCAGTGCTTCCTTCGCTACCTGCTCCGCAAGATATCCCATGGAGCCCGTCACGTCCAAACCAATGATGATCGGCATGGACTCAGGATGGTCTTCAGAGTCTCTCGCCTCTCTAACGCGGATAAACTTCGGATCAAATCTCGGATCACAGGACTGTCTGCGGAAAATCTCCGTCTCGTCCTTCGCGCTGCTTAAGTTTCTGCTATTCTTTAACTTACTCCAGTCTGCTGCGGTGTAACTACCTCTGCCCATTGTTCTTCTCCTCCTTTAGTCTTACAATTCAACATCCATCTTGGCGAAACGCCGTCCGCCAAAGCCAGTCTCGATCACCTTATCCCATGCCGCGAAATCCTCGTATGCATCTGGCGCATGTCTGCTCTTTAAGAAATCCAGCAGTGCCTTCGGCGCCTCATCGCGGTGCATGCCAAGAACCCGTTCCGCCGTCTTTCGGATGGCGGAAAGATCTTCCCATCCCCAGAAGGGCATCTCACGCTTCTCCATGTCCTTCGCGCTCCACCAATGCCCCATTAGCACTGCATGATGCGTAAAGGGATTGATCCAAAGGGAATCCTCTGAAATGCCTTGGTGCACGATCTCGCTATAGAGCAGAACGCAACAAATATTCTCCATTCTCGAGATCACCCATGCCACGTGCTCTGGCGCGAGACTTCCAAACATTGAAAGCGGGAACAAATGCTCTGGCCGCTTAAACGCCAGCATCAGCTGCCCATCCTTTAATTCATATCTACCAGAAAAATCTGGAAAGCATTCCGCTAAGTTTTTCATGTCAGCGGGTGGGAATTGTAGCTCCCCTAAATAGCGAAGGGCCCTCTCCCCTTCCTCGCGTTTCTCCTTGGGATATACAAACAACGCGCTCCCCCTTGTCAGATAGGAAGTACAAGTGCCGTCATCATGCGAATAGAGATACTTGATCGTCACGTCATTGCCATCCGCGGTCTCGTAATAAGCAGTGTCCGCATTCCCCCAGATCAGGTCCTCATCCGCCTTGCCATTCGCCTTCTGGTCATGAACGCCGCGCAGGAAGTTCAGCATCTGCAGGCGAAAGTTTTTGTATTCCAAAAGCTCTTTGTCCTGAAACGAATACTTGCTTCCACAATATTCACAGTACAGTTCACCGCTGCCGTCAACGGACATCTCGCCGCCGCAGTTTTTGCACTTAAAACTGAGCATGTTTTGCGCCCTCCCATTCACTATTTGACATAGTTCTATCATACTTCATTTTTCTTGCAAATTCAACAACGAAATGCCTTGTTTTATTTGACTTTTTGGGCATTCTATATTACTATGGAACATGTGTGTTCCACACAAAAATGTATTGGGAAGAAGGTACCAAATGAAAAAGAAAGTAGTATTACTCATTACCAGTCTGCTGATGGCATCCCTCGTTGGATGCAGCAGCGGCAACTCGCAACCCGCCAGCGCTCCTTCAGTGAGCATTGTGACGGAGTCCAATTCATCGGAAAGCACACCAGCTTCCTCTGAGGAGTCCACTCCCGCACCGGAAGAAACGGCAACGCCTGAGCCGACGCCCGACCCTGCGGAAACTACAACGCTGAAGGAAGTGTTCGAGGCCCACGGCATGAAGGTCGGCACCTGCCTGACCACAAACATGATCGATCGTGAGATCACCAGAAAGATCATCTTGAACCAATTCACCAGCGTTACCTGTGAGAACTCCATGAAGCCCGACTCCTCCTTAAGCCAAAAGCAGAGCCAGGAATCCGGAAATCTCACCGCATTCTTTAACCGCGATGCTCAGAAAATGATGGCTTGGGCTAAGGAAAACGGCATCTCCATGAGAGGCCACACCATGGTATGGTACAGCCAGACGCCTGAGTGGATCTTCCATAAGGATTTCGATTCCTCCAAAGACCTTGTTGACCGTGAGGAAATGCTAAAGCGCATGGAAAGCATGATCAAAACCTCCTTCGAGCAGCTTGAGGAACTGGGTTACATCGACATCTTCTATGCTTACGACGTAGTGAACGAGGCTTGGATGGAGAATGGTTCCATGCGTCAGAACCGCTGGTCCGAGATCATTGGCGATGACTATCTCTGGTATGCATTCTATTACGCAAACAAGTATGCTCCCGAGAGCATCGACCTTTACTACAATGACTACAACGAACAGTTCAAGACAGAGACCTTGCTAAAGTTCGTAGATACCTTAAAGGACGAGGATGGCAATTACCTCATCGACGGCGTTGGCTTTCAGGCGCATCTTTACACCACCGACAGCTTGGATCAATATTTCCAGACCATGGATGCCATCGCAGAGACCGGTCTGAAGATCCAGTTGACCGAGTTGGACGTATGCCTCGGCCGCTACCAGTCCCCTGGCAAGGCAACCGATGAAAACCTGCAGAAGCAGGCGCAGTTCTACTATGACCTGATCGGCGGCATCTTCGAGCGCGTTGATTCCGGCAAGGTAAAGAGCGATGCGCTCACCTTCTGGGGCTTCGCTGACAGCCTCTCATGGAGAAAGGAATACAGCCCTCTGCTCTACACCTCAAGCTTCAAGGCAAAACCCGCACTGTATGGTGCATTGCAGATCTCTGAGTACTTCGAATAAACGATAATAAAGAATCCGCCAGATTGGCACATGCGCTAATCTGACGGATTTTTTTCATGGCTTTCGCCGGTTTCATAATCAATTTCGATACCTGGCTGCACGTTATAAACAAACACGTGATAACATAGGCCCTTGCCAAAGTCTTCGACAGAGAACGCCTCCATCTCCACGCCTCTTGCCAGACGCTCATCTCCTTGAAAAAAGGGTGTTACGCGATATAGCACGTGATTCTCACTCTTTTCCAGATATTGCATCACTTGGATCTCAAACGGAAGCATCGATTCCGTGTTAAAATGACAGGTCCCCGTGATCAGGTTTTTCTCGTTTACGTTCTGCCCCGTCAACGCATAGGCGATCAAATGACTTCTGTGGTAGAGATATGGCGGTGATGAAGGGATCACGCCAGGGTATTTGCGCTGTGCCCAACCACTGGGTTTCACCTGTCCTATCTCGCCGCGCTCCTCAGTTGGCATCATCGAACGGTGTAGCATTGCCACCGCCGGGCCACATCTGCCCATGTTGTCAAGGTCTGCGTAATGCTCGCCTTCCATGTTCTTAAGATCATACAAGTTAAAGCTTGGCGTACCATCCGTTAGAACAACATAATCATTTCCATTGTACATCGGAATGGCTTCTGGATGTTCAATGCAAAGGCTGACTGAAAAACCGTCCCCCTCTGGAATTGATACGGTTTGCCGTGTTTTCTGAAAACCATCAAAAAAGGAGCTCGCTTTCCCCGTGAGGATCCACCATGCGAGGCCGACCAGTATCGCCAATGTCAGTACGGACGCTCCCGCGATCATCGTAAGCTTCTTTCTATTTTTCCGGCGCTGAACCCTCTTTTGAATCCTGCGCCGGTATTCCTCTTTGGAATGTCTATCCTTCATTCGACTTCTGTCTTTCTCCCCTTGTTAGAACAGACTTAGTTGCTCATATTCCGCTTTGCGGTTGAGCGCTTTTGGTACTTTTCGCAAAAGAGACTGCGTCCAGTCCTCCTGGTAGAGCCAGGGTGCGATCTCGCTCTCTTCCAAGATCAGCGGCATGCGGTCATGCACGGGCTTCATGGAAGCATTCGCCGCAGTCGTCAGGATCACAAACCGTTCCTCCTCGCCATCGCCCTTGCAAAAACCTGCCATGTAAAGGTTCTTTCCATCCATGCGCGTGAAGGTATTCTTCTCCTTGAGCTGGTTCCACTCATAAAAGTGCACAGCGGGAACGACGATACGGTTTTGTCTCACCGCATCCCGAAACATGCCCCGCTCCATTGCCGTCTCGCACCGCGCGTTGAAGATCACCTGCCCCTTCTGAAATCCCGGCAGGCCCCACTTCACGTTCTTCAAAATCATTCCCTCCGCCGTTCCCGCAAGGATCGGTGCCTTATAGGTCGGATAAATGTCCCTCTCGATAAACTCCGTCAACTTCTCCGGCTCCGCCTCGATCTCCATCTCTCGATTCACTCTCCGGATCAGCGTCTCAATTCCATCCTCCAAATCCCGACTCACAAAATACCGCCCACACATACCGTTTTCCCCCACTTGCTTGCCTGGCATCCATTTATTGCCCCTGGGCAAGCACTTTATCGCGTTCTCGCTTCTCCTTCGCCATTAGCCACGCCATGACATGCACGGCTTGCTGAAACTTGCCTTCGCGTACTAACTTGTCTAGCTCTTCTTCCGTATACTTCTCGACATTCAGAAACTCCATCTCATCCAAACTTTGGCCAGCAATACGCCTACAGTTCCTTGCTACAAAAACATGCGCATAGTTATCTGCGATCGTAGCGGCTGACGGAATCTTGATAAGTTTCGTCCATTCATCTGATACATACCCGGTCTCTTCTAAGAGCTCTCTCTTGGCACCATCTAAAGCATCCTCGAAAACAGCCGTCGGATCCCCTGCAATGAATGGCTTTCCATCGATGCGTTCTAATCCGCCGGCGACAAATTCCGTCGTTACTTCCTTGATGCCGTGGCGGTATTGCTTTACGCAAATGTACTTTCCTTCTTCATCCGTCGCTACGATCACCGCGTAATCCCTGCGGCTGAAATTATAAAAGGGCTCAAACTCCTTGCCATCTGGAAAGCGATATTTGACGCGTCTGAAATCGATCCACTCATCTTGCACCAGATGTTCGGTCTTCACCGCTTCCCAAGCCAAATCATCATTCATCTTGTCCATTCCAAAACTTCCACCTAACTTACTTCATTACAACCAGCTCATACTCTCGCGTGCCAACGCCGATCTTCTCTGCGTGCTCCAGCGTCTCCCTCCAGGAAACATTCGGATTACTGTTATGCCAAACATCGCCATGGTCATGGAAATGCGCGCTCGCCATGCGATCGCCGAGCTGGCTGTTTCTGATCGGCTCGGCCTTCTGGCAAAGATCTACGCAGGCCTGATCAAGCGCCACCGGATCAAAGGACGCAAACCTTTGCCTTCTCCATGTGTTAGTTCCCCTTTCTTGTAAGCCTTCCCTTAAACTGCACGTATCTCATGACTGCCGTGATGCCGCTGAGTGACCAAACGATACCGACGGACCACCAAATGCCCCAAAGTCCGATGCTGGCGATGCCGACCATCATCACGGGCACGATAAATCTTCCAAATACTTCAACAATGCCATTCAATAGCGCGAAGATGGAATCCCCCAGTCCATTCAACACGCCTCTGACCACATAGATCAGACCTAGCATTGCGTAAAAAATACTCGTGATCCGGAGCGCCTTTGCTCCCATCACGATCACGTCATCCTCCTTCACAAAGATCCGAATGATGTCCTCTCCAAAAAGCTGCATGACGGGAAGCATGAGAAGCGAAAAGATCACCATCAAAAGCAAACCCTTTCCATAGCCTTCCTTCACTCTATCCATCTTATTCGCGCCGTAGTTTTGGCCAGTGAACGTAGACAGTGCTGCGCCCAAAGTCTGATACGGCTGATGAATGATCTGCTCAATACGGCTCGTCGCCGTAAACGCCGCCACCGTTACCTTACCAAAGGAGTTGACCACCTTCTGCAGCGCCATGCAGGAGATCGCGATCAGCGAAAACTGAAGTGACAGCGGAATGCCTAGTTTAAGCACCTTGGAGGTAATGCATGCATTGTATTTCATGTCCTCCTTGGTGAGTTTGAAATACGGGTTCTTGATCATCGCGTACGCCAGACAACTGATGCCCGATACCAGCTGCGAGATCACCGTTGCAACGCCCGCGCCGCTCACGCTCATGTTGAACACGCAGACAAAAAGCAGATCCAGCGCCGTGTTGAGCAGGCACGAAAAGATCAGGAAAAATAGAGGTGTTTTAGAATCGCCGAGTGCCCTCAGCATCGAAGATGCATAGTTATACAGCGAAACGAAAAGTATGCCGACGCACATGATCCGCATGTACGCCACTGCGTCCTTCATGATCTCCGGTGGCGTGTCCAGCAGTTGCAAAATGGGTACGGACAGGAAGAACGCCACTATTCCGACCACCAACGGAAATACGAGCATGACATATCCCGTGTTCACAATACAGCTCTTCACGGCCTTCTCGTCATTCCTTCCAAAGAGCTGCGACGTGATGATCCCGCCGCCGCTGCCAATACCGTTACAAAGCGCAAAGAAAAGAAAGGTCACGGAACTCGTTGCACCGATCGCTGCCAACGCATCGGCGCCCACAACCTGCCCCACGATCACGGAGTCAACCAGGTTATACACCTGCTGAAATAAATTACCGATTAACATGGGGATCGAAAACCGAATGAGAAGGGAAATCGGATTTCCCTCCGTCATTCGAAGTATTGCTGATTTTTGTTCATTCGTTTTCATCACTTTATCCTATTGGCGGCCTTTACTCCTGCGGCTGAACATACTTCTCTTGCACGCGTCGAAAAGTCAGTTTGATTTCTCCACCCTCGATAATGTGTACCATGCGCGCTGCTTCTTCATCCGTTCCGACAGCCGTGATGACTGCGCGGCCATCCATGATCACGCTCTGCACGGCAGGTGCCACAAGGACCTCTCCGTCGTAGACGATCGCGATCTTTTCATTGCCATTCTTATATGCCTTCTCCGTCATTTCCCTGAAGATTTCCTTGCCTTTTTCGTTCATCTCCAATAGAATGACTGGCTCTTTCTCACTGATGGACGATGATTGGTACTCATACCTCACCTTCGTAATTTCATTTCCCGTCAGCGGAATGGATCCATCGACGATCATATCCTCAATGCTTCTGTTCAAGGTAACGGTGCCTGCGTTATCCGTAAAGTTCGAATTGCCTTTTTCATCTTTCTCAGGAATAAAGTACAGTGATCCTCTCGTTTCGATCACGGGAAGCACTTCGTTCGCATCCTTCACGCCTGGTGCCTCGATCACGATCGATCCATCCTCTGCCTGATAAACCTGATTGTAATCTCCCAGTCTAGCCCTCAGCTTTGTGAGAGTTTCATCGATTTCTTCCTGCGTTGCATCCTCCACGATATCGTAGATGAAATAGTAACCACCTTCGGTTGCCAAATCTGTGTGAAAATTCTGCTCCAAGTCGACCTCAATACTCGAGGACTCCTTCTCGTCGCCTCTGTCATCCGCGCATCCGGCGCACAAGGCCAAGCAGCCAAGCATCGCCATTCTGAACATCCATTTTTTCATTCTGTCTCTTCTCCTATTCCGCATAAAAACTTCTCTCGTCTTCGATTACGGGAATTGTCCTTACGTCCATCTTCGTGATCTCCACGTATCTTCCCGCCTCAATAGACTCAATCACGCGATCGATCGCACTTTCTTCCCCTTGAATCTCCATGAGGACCGTACCGTCCCATTCATTTTTGCACCATCCCGTGCATCTGTAACTTTCCGCCGCCCGACTTGCACGCCAGCGAAAACCAACGCCCTGCACCTGTCCGCAGAAGCGAATTCTCTTGCGAATCATGCTTCACTCCAATTCTTCACTAAATGATCAATGTATCAACTTCCCGAAGAAGTCCGCAGAGTCTTTGCATCCAAAGCTCTAACGTCTTTTGATCTTCTTCGCTTTTTTCTTCCTCTTCCAGATTCCATGCGATCAAAAACGCATACGCAACGCACCGAACCTTCGATTCGATTTTCTGAAGGTTTTCCTCATCCTGCGTTTGGAAATAGGCCTGTAAACTCTTCTTCCAAAAGGCATCCGCGACATGCGCATCAAACCCTTGGAATCGCCAAACGATCTCAGGATCATATTCAGAGAACCCAACATAGGCATTATACACCTGCGCCAATTCAAAGATCGGATTTCCAACCGAAAGCGTATCCATGTCAATGAGCAGCACCTCATCGCCCGCAAGGACGATATTTTTTGTGTGGAAGTCGCCATGGAGCAAGGTATCCCGCTCCGGGATGGCGTCGATCATGCGCTGGATCTTCTCCCCGTACGGTGCGGGCAGCGCCGATTTCATCCGGCCCACCCATGCCTGGGCCTTGGCCTTGAGGGGAGGCAGCTTGCCGGCAGGCACCCGGGTTTCGTGGATCTTCTTCAGGATCTCCACATATTCCCGGACGCACCAGTCCATCCGCTCCGGCTCCTCGGCCAGGATTTTGGCAAAAGAGCGGGAATTGAGCAACTCAAACACGGAGCCGTAGCTGTCCCCCACCTTGACCACGTCATAGGAGATGGCGGTGGGAATGCCGCGAAGGAAGGCCTGCTTGGCCCGCTTCTGCTCGTTCTCGATCATCGGCAGGCTGTCGGGAATCTCAT
>JAFPRF010000378.1 GCA_017400965.1 Lachnospiraceae bacterium | reverse complement strand
TCACAAATATGTCTCGCCAGCGCGTAACCAACCTTGCTGGCCCCTACAATAATGACTTTCATGTAATACAACCCCCATATATTCGTAAACACACTAAAGTTTATTATAAACCGCGAGCGTCCATGCGTCAACGCTTGTGTTCTGAATCTTGGTTTCCCGGGGAATCAACCATTTGTTGTCTTATAAACAACTAATTGATTATTGATGTTTCACGTCGTCTCTGCTATAGTGAACTCACACCGGTGAAACAAAACAAGGAGGCAAAAAATCATGCAAGTGAAAATTGGGGAAAAGATCAAAGAATTACGAAAAAGAGACGGAAGAAAACAAGAAGACCTAGCCTGCGCCCTAGGCGTCACGGCACAGGCGGTTTCGCGTTGGGAATCCGGCGCCTGTTATCCGGACATGAGCCTGATACCAGCCATCGCAAACTACTTTCACGTACCCATTGATACATTATTTGGCTATAGCAATGACAGGGAAAGCAGGATCAAAGAGTATACAAAGGTCGCAGACCGCTTCTTTATGGAAAGTACAGGCGACCCCACGGAAACCATTGAACTCCTGCGAAAAGGTCTTGAGGAATTCCCTGCGGAGCCGGAATTGCAAAGCCGTTTGGCCAATGCGATCTTTCAGAAAGGCTTTAACGCTTACGATCGCAAGCCGAATCCTTATTTGGAGGAAGCCGCAGCTCTATTCGAACAATTGTCCAAAGGAAATGCCCTATATGTTGCATCCCTTATTCATGTCTACAATCAAATGGGCCAATATGACAAAGCGGAAAGCAAGGCCAACACACAACCTTCCATAGGGCAATGCAAAGAGCTTCTCCTCGCTTCCATCTTCGACGATAAGATTGACATGCATCGCGGGAATGCCATTCTTGCCTTACTTCATGAATTTGGATTCTTTACAAACAACTCGATCGCCGGAAATGATACTTTACGCGCATCCCAGAAAGGCATCGACATTCTCTCCGCTTTAAGCACGCTTTATGAAAAGATCTTTGACGGCAACTATGACGTTTTTCACAGCGACCTCTGCATGCTGGATCTAACGCGAACCGGCATCGCCACGCGACTTAAGGATTATGCGCAGGCGCACAGCTACTGGGAATCCGCATTCAACCACTTAACGGAATACAAAAAGTTGCAAACAAATTCCCTAAATGGTATTCCCAACAAAATGCGCTTTACGTCGCCGCTTCTTCGCGATGCCGAGCCCAATGCCACTGTTGTCGTCTGCTACCCGGAATACCTTAAGAAAGCCCTCGAAGGCTTCCCGAAAAAGCTCCAAACACAGATCATGAAGAATCCGAAATTCGCGGAATTATTCGCGTAATAAAACATCCCCGCCATGGCGTACATGGCGGGGATTGCTTTATCTACTGTTTGGGATCGCGGAATTACTTCATAATTTCGCGACTGGCGTGACCTTCGTCACGTCCTTCGCTACGCTCAGGATCAGGAGATTACTGCGTAATCTCCCGACTGGCGTGACCTTCGTCACGTCCTTCGCTACGCTCAGGATCAGGAGATTACTGCGTAATCTCCCGACTGCCGTACATTTTTTCATAATAGTTCTGGTACTCGCCAGAGATGATGGTCTCCCACCACTCGCGGTTCTCAAGGTACCACTTAATGGTCTTCTTGATGCCATCTGCGAACTTGGTCTCAGGAAGCCAACCAAGCTCGTTGTGAATCTTGGTAGGATCGATGGCGTAACGCATGTCGTGACCCTTGCGGTCCGTTACGTGCGTGATCAGGCTCTCAGGCTTGCCAAGCTCCTTACAGATCAGCTTTACGATGTCGATGTTCTTCATCTCGTTGTGACCACCGATATTGTAAACCTCACCAACGCGGCCCTTGTGAATGATCAGGTCGATGGCCTTACAGTGATCCTCAACATATAACCAGTCACGCACGTTCAGGCCCTCGCCATATACGGGAAGAGGCTTGTCATTCAAAGCGTTCGCGATCATCAAAGGAATCAGCTTCTCAGGGAAGTGATAAGGGCCATAGTTATTGGAACAACGACTGATGGTTACGGGCAGGCCATAGGTTCTGTGATATGCCAATACAAGTAAGTCTGCGCCAGCCTTGGAGGAGCTGTAAGGGCTGCTCGTATGGATGGGGGTCTCCTCGGTGAAGAACAGGTCAGGACGATCCAAAGGAAGGTCGCCGTATACCTCATCCGTGGAAACCTGATGATAACGGGTAATGCCATACTTTCTGCAGGCATCCATCAGTACTGCGGTACCCTTGATGTTGGTATCCAGGAATACTTCAGGATTCTCGATGGAACGGTCCACGTGGCTCTCAGCCGCGAAGTTTACAACGATGTCGGGATGCTCCTCTTCGAACAGCTTGTACACTGCTTCGCGATCGGTAATGCTCTCCTTTACGAAACGGAAGTTCGGGTTGTCCATGATCGGTGCCAGCGTGGAAAGGTTTCCAGCGTAGGTTAGGCAATCCAGACAGATGATGCGATAATCAGGGTACTTCTTTAACATGTGAAAAATAAAATTGCTGCCGATGAATCCTGCGCCTCCAGTTACAATAATCTTCATTTGTTTTTCCTCCTTGTATATGCTACTAAAAGCTACATTTCTTGTTAACCCAAACTCGAAAGCTACCGCTATCGCGGTGATTCATGCGCTTCGCGCATGGCTTTCTCGTTGGAAGGTCGCAGAAAAACAAATGCCGCTTTCAGCGTCGCTTGTTTTTCTTGCTTACTTCCACATCATAAAAGGTGCCCTTAGGGCACCTTCAAGTACTTTTTTCAAAATTCATAAATTCTTAATTTTTCAAGACCACAACATTCTCCATTTTCATTTTACCCATCATTCGCTATACTTTAAATACAATCTCTCGATAAGGAGGCATTTGATCATGAGTGGTACAAGGCAGCCGAAATGGCTTGATGACGCGATTTTTTATGAGATTTATCCCCAGTCCTTTTGCGACAGTAACGGTGATGGCATCGGTGATTTTAACGGCATTATCAGCAAACTAGATTATATCAAAGAGCTCGGTTGCAATGCCATTTGGATGAATCCATGTTTTGAATCCCCTTTTGGAGATGCGGGATATGATGTTTCGGATTTCTATCAGGCGGCACCCAGATATGGTACAAACGAAGACCTAAAGCGCCTTTTTGAAGAGGCGCATAAGCGAGGTATACATGTTCTGCTCGATCTTGTCGCGGGACATACCTCTACAAAACACAAATGGTTTATCGAGTCCATGAAAGCGGAAAAGAACGAGTATACGGACAGATACATTTGGACGGATTGCGTCTGGGAGGAACCCGAGGGCTACGCAAGCTTGCGAGGAATTTCAGACCGCGACGGCTCCTGCGTTGTCAATTTCTTCTCGCATCAACCCGCGCTCAATTATGGATTCTATAAGCCGGATTCCAGTAAAAAGTGGCAGCAGTCTATGGATGATGAGGGGCCGCAGGCAACGCTCGCAGAATTAAAGAACATCATGTCGTTTTGGCTTAGCATGGGATGCGATGGCTTCCGCGTTGACATGGCGGGCTCGCTTGTAAAGCTCGATGAAGACGGAAAAGGCACCATCAAGCTTTGGCAAAACATTCGTGCTTTCCTTGATGCAACCTATCCTGAGGCAGTCCTAATTTCTGAATGGGGCGAGCCAGATAAATCTCTCGAAGGCGGCTTCCACATGGATTTCCTATTGCATTTCGGCCCTTCACACTATAACGACCTCTTCCGCTGTGAGGAACCCTTCTTTTCAAATCGCGGTAAGGGTGATGCCTCAGCCTTTGTCCAGAAATATGTGGAGAACTATCAAAAGACCAACGGAAAGGGCCTGATCTGCATTCCGTCTGGTAACCATGACATGGACAGATTGGCCCGTTCATTGCAAGGTGACAACTTAAAGATCGCCTTTGCATTCCTGCTCTCCATGCCAGGTGCGCCCTTTATTTACTACGGTGACGAGATTGGCATGCGCTTTGTGGAAAACCTCACTTCGGTGGAAGGCGGCTATAGCCGAACTGGTTCCCGCAGTCCCATGCAGTGGGATTCCTCAACAAACGCCGGCTTTAGTTCCGCGCCCAAAGACAAGCTGTACATACCGCAGGACGCAAGCGCTGATCGTCCTACCGTGGAAGCGCAGCAAAAGGATCCCAAATCGCTTTACCACGAAGTCCAAAAGCTCATCCAGATTCGGCAAGCACACCCCGCGTTGCAAAACAAAGGAAAAATTGAATTCGTCTATGTGAAGGAACATGCATATCCCTTGGCCTATGTACGATCTGTTGGTGACGAGCGAGTGCTTGTTATCGCAAATCCCTCCGACCATGCATGTAGCTTCCCTTGTGAATTTCTCCCCCAGGAAATCATTTATGCATTCGGTGGTGAGATTCAAATAGCAAACGGCATCGCAAACATGCCTGCGCTTAGCGTTGCATGGATAAGCATAGGCTGATATAATAGATTTGCAACATAGTTCCTATTCAAAGTATAAGGAGGGGCATTCAATATGGACAATGTAAGTTCAAAGGCGGCGCAATCCTCGTGGTTTCGTGCGTATGAGCAGGAAGTAAACGGGCTCAGGAAAGCAAGTAACGACAAGAAAAAAATACTGCTTATCATACCGATATTACTGATCGGTGGCATGATTGCTTTGATGATCAAAAACGGCTCACCCATGGGCGGCATTTACTTCCTAGGAGGAATCGGTGCATTTATCGTCATCATCATGTTGGTCTCCTTCAGTAAGTCCAAAGGCATTGATGCGGCAGCTGTCACCCGAAAGGATCTGGATGTGCTTTTGAATACTCCGGAGGATGCCGAGGAATTTGACAGACAGATGAAAGAAAAGCCTTCCTTCCAAGTGATGAATCAAAAAAACAATTACGTTTTCGCCACGAAGGATTACCTTGGCATCGAGTTCCCAAATCTTGGAGATAAAACCTATCGCTTTATCAAGCTTCAAGACGTGGGCTACCTCCATTCCTATAAGAACCCCTCAGGGAACTTTGACGTAGAGTTCTGCGACAGTTACCGAAAGGTTCTCATGCGTTGGACGGCGAGTTCCAAAAAGAAAATCGAAGAACTCAAGGATAATCTTACGAAAGTAAAAACAGACGTGGATTCCTTTGAATAAAAGAACATGCCAAGGGGTGCAATACCCTTTGGCATGTTTTCGTTATAGAACGTAATCCGTGATGCAGTCGTACCATTGTACGTAGGTTACGCCGTCCACGATCAGCCTGTCATTCTCCGGTAACTGCTCGCTCCATTTCTTCCCGCCGTAGCGCTCAATATGCCAGTCATCCCGGTTAAATCGTCTCCACAAGATCGTCCGGCCATTTTGATCCAAGAACTGCTCCGACACCACGCCATTGTTGTAGGTGGAAATGTCCAAAACGCATACTGTGTCGTAGGTCTTTTCGGCGATCGTCACGTCATATCTTCCAACGATGTCGAGTACAAAATCCTTTCCTGGCGTTGTCACGATGTTCCCTTCCCTTTTGATGATTCCCTTGGGCTTTAGGTTCGTCTCATTGCCAACATTATCCTCTCCGTAGCCCCAGCACTCCATGAACTCCTCACCGTCAAGGAACGTAATAAAATTCCTAACGCCGTTGTCATTGCGGATCGTTGCCAGATACCGGCAATGCGTATCAGTCAGCTGCGCCACAAAGGTTCTCTGAATGACTTCCTCTTTTTTCGAATAGGCAGACTCCCTTGCGGTCAGCTCCACGCCTTCAATGCCATGCACCTTCGCGCGCCCTGTAACCTCCATGTCATACACGTGATCACACTTACCCGAGGGCTGATCGTACATTCCCCAAGAAAGCTTTTCACCGAGCCTTGGCACCAAAAACCACCCCATCAGCTCCTCCCACTTCACCTCAAATGGCTCCTTATCCGTCTTTTCAATCTGATATTTCGGCATAGATTCAGGTAATCTCTTCATGTCCTTCCATCCTTTCTCTTTCTGATATTGCTCCTTAAACTTCTCCTTCGCTGCATGAAGTCTGCTCTTGACAGTCCCCAACGGAATCCCAAGTCTCTTTGCGATCTCCGCCTGCGGAAGCTCCTTCCAAAAGTACAAGATTAAAATCTCCTTGTCCTTATCCTGCAGGGCTTCCAAGTTTTCCCTAACATCGCGGAAATCACATTTTCCCTGTCGTCCTTCTTCCTCGCGAAGCTCCGTCAGATCCTCCGTGGGAATTTCCAAGCAGGCAGCCTTCGCACGAAAGTAATCATTGCATTTGTTCCGCGCAATGCTAAGGATCCACGCTTTGAAACTGTCTGGATTCTTTAGTTGTTCAAACTTTTGGTATGCCGTCAGATAGACTTCCTGCAACACGTCCTCGGCATCCGCCCTGTCTGAGATCTTATACCGCACAAAGCGTTCCACGGGGATCCGTTCCTTCCCCAAAAGCGTTTCAAAATCTGCCAAGTCCTTCCCTCCTTTCAGCGTAATTTCTTGATGACCGGTCTCATTTATATAGACGGTTCTCAAAAGAGAAAGGTTCATTTTTGGAAAAAGCACTCCAGAATTATTTCCGAAGTGCTTTTGTCGCCTCAAACAATCCGGCGTCCTTTGTGACGTAAAATCCCTTGCGGATCTTACTTTCCACAAACTGCCGAAAAGCCTTGTAATCATTTACGATATATCTGTTCTGGTTGCCATGGCATGAGATAATGTAGTCCACGAGATCTTCCGCATCCGTCACCAAAAGGTGGTCCTCATACTGCTGCCACTTCACTTCTGCGAAGTACGGTGCCAGTATCTCCTCGCCGTTTTCCTTGCCGAAAATCTCATACAGATTTTGCGCCGCCAGGACAATGCGGTCGTCAAACTCCGCCGCCAGCGCGCTGATCTCCTTCATGTGCGCGGTGCCATACGTACTGCAGATGAGTCTCCCTCCAGGCTTTAGTACGCGCCTGATCTCGCCCAGTACCTTTGCGAAGTCCTTGGCATAAAAGAGCACGTGATTGGCGATCACGAGGTCATAACTTGCATCCTTTTCAGGAATGTCATGAAAATCGATCACCTGGTAATCAAACCGTATTTTTCTCTTGCCTGAAAAGGCTTTTTTCGCCTCCCTGAGCATGCCTTCGGATTGGTCGGACAGCGTGATCTGCGCCTTCGCAGGGATCTTCTCCCAATTCTCCAGCCAAAAGCTTCCGTTTCCGCAGCCAAGCTCCAATACGCGCATGCCATCATGCATGTCGCACTGTTCAAATATCCACGGAAACCAGCCCTGCTTATTTACTGCGTACTTCGCATGCAGGCTGATCCGCGCGCCGATGTTAGAGCTGTTTAAGTACTGTTGCTTTAGGCTCTGCTCAAGACTGGTCACGCTGGTCGCTTCCATGAGCTTTCCCCAGTCTACGGCCTTTCCCTTCTGCAATAGCTCCGTCGTCTGCTGCAGGCTCTCATGGACCAGCTTCATCTGCTCCATGCGCTCCTCGAGAAGCTCCGTCTGGAACTTCAGCGCAGGCAGGAGTGATTCGTCCCTCGCTTCCTTCATGGTCATCTCCTTAATGTCCTCCAAGGAAAATCCCAGATACTTTAGCATTTGGATCTGCTGCATCTTTTGAAAGTCCTGCTCCGTATAAAACCTGGCACCGTTTTCATTCACAAAGGATGGTTTCAGGAAGCCATGCTCATCATAATATCTAAGCGTCTTCTTCGTCACGTGCGCTTTCGCCGCAAAGCTCCCGCTCGAATAATACCCTTCTTTTTTCATCACATCTCCTGATATGCGATCTTTCCGTCGCAGATCGTTGCCTTTACGCGACCTTTCAGCTTCCACCCCGTAAACGGCGTGTTGCTGGCCTTCGATGCGTAGTTCCCGGGAATCAGTTCTGCATCCTTGTCGATAAGTACAAGGTCCGCAGGACCTCCCTCAGCGACATAGCCGGCATCCAAATGATAGATCCTCGCCGGGCCCGTACTCATTCTCTCTAGGAGCTGTGCCATGGTCAGATGGCCCTGATCTACAAGCTCCGTGATACCAAGCGCCAAAGAAGTCTCCAGTCCAATGATCCCGCTCGGCGCCGCCGTGATCTCCCGCGCCTTTTCCTCCGCGGAGTGCGGCGCATGATCCGTCGCGATCATCTCGATCGTACCGTCCTTCAGGCCCTCAATGATCGCCAGTCTGTCCGCCTCCTCGCGCAGCGGCGGGTTCATCTTCGCGTTCGTGCCGTATTGGATGGCTGCCTCCTCAGTCAGCGTAAAGTGATGGGGCGTTGCCTCAGCGTGCACGTTCGCAAAGCCAGCCTTTCTAGCCTGACGCACCAGATCCACGGCTTCCTTCGTGCTAATGTGCTGAATGTCAATGTCGGCGCCCGTCTCCTTTGCGATCTCGATGTCGCGCGCGGACAGAGTGATCTCCGCCTCCCTAGGTGACCCACCGATTCCGTAAAATTCGCTCGCCTTGCCGCGGTTGATCCCGTTATTCGTAATAAGCTTTGGATCCTCCTCATGGAAGCTAATGGGCTTACCAAGCTTTGCCGAAAGCGCCATGGCCTCCCTTACGATCTCTTCCCGCAGGATCGGCACGCCGTCATCCGTAAAGCCTGCAGCACCTGCTTCGGAGAGTTCCTCTAATGGCGCCAGTTCCTGCCCCTTCATGCCCTTCGTCACGTTCACGCAGGACAGTACGCGGATGCCCGTCTGTTTGCCCTTTTCCAGCACCTCGGAAAGCGTATCTAAGTTGTCAATGCTCGGCTTCGTATTCGCCATCATGACCACGGTCGTAAAACCGCCCTTTGCAGCCGCTCTCGCACCCGTTTGAATGTCCTCCTTATAGGTGAATCCTGGCTCTCTAAAATGCACGTGCACGTCGATCAGGCCTGGTGCCACGATCAGCCCCGCAGCGTCGATCACCTGCGCTCCAGCCCCAGCTTCCAAGCTTCCGCTCTCTGCCATCTTCACGATCCTTCCATCCTCGATCAAAAGGTCTCTTTTTCCTTCCATACCCGACTTCGGGTCAATGACGTAACCATTCTTTATCCAAAGCATCTTTCTACCTCGCTAAACTATGCCCTAAGGGCACCTTCTTGGATCATTCTAGCATACTTTTCCAGCTGCGGCAACAAAAGACAATGCCTGATTTACTTTTTATTTGTCACGTGCTATACTTTCATGGAAAGCGAACGGAGGAATACGCTCAAATGATTCGATTTATCTTAGTTGTTCTTTGTGTTGTACTGTTTCTGATCATTAACATTCCCATGCTACTCGTGGAATGGATCATTGGAAAATTCAAGCCGGATTGGAAAGATCGTTCCAGCTTGTTTCTTGTAAAATGTGGCTTCAACGCCTGTCTGTTTTACGCCGGCGTCAAGGTCATCGTCGAGGGTGAGGAAAACGTTCCCAAGGACCGTTCCGTCGTCTACGTGGCCAATCACCGAAGCTATTTTGACATTCTTTTAACTTACGTGCGCGTGCCCAGACCTACCGGATACATCGCCAAGAAAGAAATGTGGAACTGGATCCTGCTCCGCCGCTGGATGCAAAACCTACACTGCCTCTTCCTTGACCGCGACAACATCAAGGAAGGCCTCAAGACGATCCTCACGGCGATCGACAAGGCAAAGCACGGCATCTCCATCTGCATCTTCCCAGAAGGCACTAGAAATCATGAAGCCGATACGTTTCTTCCCTTCCATGACGCAAGCTTTAAGATCGCAGAAAAAAGCGGCGCTCCCGTGATTCCCATCACTCTCGTGAACACCGCGTCGATCTTTGAAGATCACCTGCCGAAGATCAAGCCCTCGACCGTCGTGATCCGCTACGGCGAGCCCATTTACTTAAAGGATCTGGATAAGGAAACCAAAAAGAACGTTGGCGCTTACTTCCAAAACATCATTTCCGAGAATTATTTCGAACTCAAAGAAAAATATAAGGAGCAGCTCAAATGAGTTGCTCCTTTTTTATTGCTTAGGAATTCGATTGTTCTTGCTGCTCCTGCTGTACGGGCTGCGCGGGTTGCGCCTGCGGCATCTTCTGCTCGGGTGCACGCTTTAACAGTCTTACGTAAATGTTCGCCACCATGTCGCGGTCTACCAGAAGGTTGCATCCGTAGGGGTCGATCACGAAGCCCTGCGCGGGTCCTCTGGTGCCGTCTGGCTGCTTTTGCAGCATCAGATCCGCGTATTCCAGAAAGCCCATGCCGAAGGGATACACAAAGTCACGAATGACTCTCTGCTCCATCCACTTGTCCATCTCTGCCTGGCTTGTAAAGGCGATCAGCAGAGGACGGCCCTCCTTATCCTGGATCATCTTCTGACGCACCTCACTGCCTTCAGGAAGCTGCAGCACGCCGTTTTCATTCTCCTGCAAGGGTGCGGACACGCTACAGGGGCACAGGAAAACAGCCTTCAAGATCTCTTCCAGAACAGCCTCTTTTTTCCTGGGATCCTCATCCGCCTTCATGGCTTCAATGGCACCGCTCAATATGGGATTTTCCACTTTAACGTTAAACAGCATAACGGTTTCCTCTCTAGACTCTGTTATAGTTGATCAAACAACCCTTTAAGATAATCTGGCGCTCCTCGTCGGTCAGCTCGCCAAGACGCAGGTCAAATGCCTCGCCAAGCGTTCCGTTTGCGGTATCTACCTTGTATGCCTTGATCACTTCGGTCTTCTCTTCTACGGCCTTCTTGATGCCAGGGATGAAGAGGTAATCAAGGTTCTTGAAGGGAAGCTCGCCCTCCTGGATCAGGAAAGGAAGCATGCCCCAGTTGATCAGGTTGGAACGATAACGCTTCGTTGCATACTCATTTGCGATATTTGCCCATCCGCCAAGCACCTTCTGACAGGAAGCAGCCTGCTCTCTTGCGGAACCGTCACCAGGCTTTACGGCGAAGATCGTGGAACCAAAACCGGTATTGTCCTTGCTTGCATCCGCAAACTGCGTCTTTACGGCGTTCATCACGGGCTTTACGTCCGGATGTGCCTGGCAGGGATGCTCGCCGGCCATTCTTGCCTTCTCCGCCTTCTGGATGTCCTTTGCAAGGCCTACGTA
>JAFPRF010000377.1 GCA_017400965.1 Lachnospiraceae bacterium | reverse complement strand
CGGGCTGGCCACTCCAGTTTCCTTTAACTGCCAGTCATGGCCGAGCGCCGCGCTTGTCTGAGCAGCCGGTTGGAGGATCTCGCCGCAAACCGTACAATAAATTTCATCTGAGATTCCGGGTTCCTCACAAGTTGCATCATGACCACGTCTAATTCCAGTCTTCAGGTGTCCCGTAGGATCAATGGTTTCCATTCCTGACAATGTCACATGGCATACAGAACAACGCGTGCCTGCCGTATGTCCGGCCACGGTACAGCTTGGTTGCTCTTCTGCCACTTGTTCTTCCATGTGTCCCGTTGCCGGAATCTGTCCGCATCCAGACATTGTCAGACCACAATAGGAACACTGCGTTCCGCCTTCGTATCCTGGAGCCGTACAAGTAGGAGCAATTCGACCCACGGCTACCTCATTGTGTCCAACGATGGGTGTAGATTCCTGTGCAACCAAAATCTCTCCACATACCGAGCAATGCTTTCCTTCGGTCTTACCTTCTCTCTGACAAGTTGCTGCAACAGCCTTGTCAACCACCTCTTTATGGCCTGTTGCCTTCACGACCTTCTGCTCCGTGAGGACCTCATGACAGGTTGCGCAGTGCGTACCCTTGGTCAGGCCATCCTCGGTACAGGTTGCGGGCACGGCAGGATCCGTTACGACCGTATGCACGTGATCGATGCCAAGTACGACAAAGTCAGGCGTCATCATAATGCCGTTATTGACAAACTGTCCCTCTTCGAGGTTATCCAGCGTACCGCCGAGGTACATGCTGCCCTCATTGGTCAAAAGTCCATAATTTGCAATGCTTCCGGTGCTTCCAAAAGCAGTCTTTCCATACAGGGTTAAGCTCTTGCCAGCAGGCACCGTCAATACTTCATTGCTTGGCTCCGGACGGGGTGCCGCCTTCTTCAAAAGATTCATCCTGGCGTCCGCCAGCATGTTCAGTCCTTCTTCACCGCCTCCAAATACGAAGGTACCGCGCACGTTTACCTTCGCATACTGTTCATCATTCAGCGCATCCTGTACCATCTGCAGCGTCGGGTCGATCAGCTCGCAGTCACGCAGTACCTTCTCCGTGGGCTCGCCGTCTCCCAGTACAAACATCTCATCAATGTTGCAAGGCGTGCCTATCCACTCGCCAGCTTCCGTCTGCACCTTAACCACGAGATTTCTCATCTCTTCGTTGTCAGCCTTGAGTCGCTCCTCATACTTACCAATGATCGTCGGAGAGTTCAAAATACCAGCCTTGATGATCCTGCCCTGCAGTCCCGGATTTTGAGAAATGGCACCGATGACAAAGGCCGGGATCTCGTCCTCCGTGAATTTCCGAACCGTGATCTCCACGCGATCTGCCTGTTCGCTTCCTTCGGGATATACCACCAGCGTTGCAGTCTCGCCTGCGCTGACCATGGCGGTCTTCGTCTCACCAGTATAAGGGTCGCTGACCATGACCTGCACCTGTCCATCCAGGATAAACACCTGAGAGGTCATGAAATCAATGGCGCGCACAAAGCCAGCCGTGCCGCGGATACCCGTCACCATCGTGCTCGTGCGAATGTTCATGCTCGCGCTGTCCTCGAGGTGCTTAGAGACGTCGAAGAACATTTCGCCCGAGCTCAAATATAACGTCATGTCATCAAGCTGTCTTCTGACCTCCATGGAGGAGAGCTCGCCAAGCTTTGCAGCCTTGGTGTCATCCAGCGTCAGGTACGCGAAGCTTCCCTGCTGCGTCGACACGCTGTTACCGTTGTAGAGGTGCATGCCATCGACCTTCTTAACGGCCGTGCCACTCTTGTTAAACACGGAAACGTCGCCCTCGGTCTTCGAGAGCTCCACACTGATCATATTGGTCTCAAACCCTTGTGAAACCACCTCCGTGCCATCGGAAGTCGTTGTATTTGTTGCACTCGCGGGATTCGATCCCGTCTGTGCTTCTTTTCCGTCTTTTCCAGAAGAACATGCCGTCATAAGGCAAAGCGCCATGACTGCAAATCGAAGCATTCCCGATTTCTTTCTGCTCATCGCTTATTCTCCCTCCGCCCATGCATCACTGCTTAAATAAAGTTCCAATACTTCTCCGTCCAGCTTGCCCTCGTCCACCATGCTGCGCAAGATATCAAATGCCTTCTCGCGTGGAATTGCCTTTCTGTAAGGCCTGTCGCTAGCCGTCAACGCGTCAAAAATATCTAAGATGGTTAACAGTCTTTCTTGGAAGGAAAGCTGCTCTCCCTTTAAGTGCTGAGGATATCCGCTGCCGTTTAAGAGCTCGTGGTGATTGGATGCCCAGCGCGTTACGTGACTGTACTCCTTGCTGAAACGGATCCTCTCCAGCATCTTTCTGGTCAGGACCACGTGGCTTTCCATGATGGAGCGCTCCTCGGCGGTAAGCGTACCCTTACGGATGGACAGCGTCTCGGTTTCATGATCCGTCAACCAATGCTTGGTCAGGCCGTCGCGGTCAATGTATTCCTTCTTCGAAATGGCCTGGATCGCGTCATAGAGATCGTCGGTCAAAAAACCTGCTTTGTTGGCCTTTTGGATCGTTGCGAAATCCTGCGCCAGCTCTTTCTTCGTTTCTTCATATTGTTCCAGCGTACATTCCCCGCGCAGATACCGGATCTCCGTGAGGAGCTCGATCAGCTCGAAGCGCTTGCAAATGTCATCCTCAAAGCCCTCGATACGAGAGGCCTTGTCCATGACGGAAAGTGCGATGCCGAGCTTACCCACGTCATGCAGCCAGACTGCCATGAGGAACTCCCGCTCCTCCTGCGGCGTCATCGCCTTCTCCGGGTGATTCTCGCGAAGCCAGGTAAGGAAGCGTCTGCCGTACCTCGCCATGTTTCGCGTATGGTTCGCGTTGTACGGGCTTCTGGCATCGATGGCGGTAGAAAGGACCTGCACCATGGATTCCAAAAGGGCCGTGATCTCGCGGCTGTAATTTAAGTTTGTCAGGCGAATTGCCGCCTGCGAAGCAAGGGATTGGATCACCTGCTCGCGGTCTTTCGGGAAGGGAACGGTCTCTCCCGCCTCGTTCTTAGCATTTAGGAGCTGTAGCACGCCGATGGTGTCGCCCTTATCGTCCAGCATCGGGATCACCAGCATCGACTGCGTCCGATAACCTGTCATCTGGTCATAGCGTCTGGGACCCGAAAAATCGAATCGTTGGTCCTCATACACGTCAGCCACGTTGATCAGCGTCTTATCCAGTGCTGCCCTCGCGCAGACATTCGTCGGCTTCAGTGCCACGGGCGGAAGTTCGATGGTCTGTCCATGACCTCCGCGGTCAATTCCCAGCGACAGCGTTACCATGATGTGGAACGCCAGCGCGTCATTTTCTAGAATGTAGAGCGTTCCGCCGTCGCAGTCCGTCAGGTCCATGGCGACGTCAACGATCTCTCGCATCAAGCTGTCACTGTCAGCATTTGCAGAAAGCTCAATGCCAATATTGAGAAGTCTTTCGATCTCTAAGGTATTCATACGTAACGAATTTCTCCCTGTCTGCCCAATGCGCTCTTCGGATAGCGCCTTACCAGCTCGCTCTCCAGCGCTCTTAATTGCTCATCCGTTGCGAACGGATCAAAATGCACCAAAACGGTCTCCTTGGCGCCGCACCGCTCCCCGAGGCTCGCTCCCTGGTTTAAGGTGCTGTGCCCCCAGCCGCGCTTCTGCGCTGCATCCTCCTCGGTCAGTTGACCATCGCAGATCAAAAGATCACAGCCCTTTGCGAACTGCTCGAGGTCCTTTGCCGCCTTGCTCGTCAGCTCACAATCCACGGCGTACACAACGCTCCGCTTTCCATCCGTGAGTTTGAAGTGCGTCACGCCGCCGGGGTGATTGCCATCGAGGGTCTCGATGGTAACGCCTCCGATCGTAAAGGTGCCGTCAATGGTCTTATATTCCAGCCCCTTCGAGATCTCCTCAAGATGAACGGGCCAAAAAGGCGGTCCATAGAGGGTGTGCAAAATCTCCTCGCAGGACTGGCCGCCATGCTCCGCCATATAGAGCGTCATCTTATTCGAAGGGTCCGCCAGTTCATTCCACTTGCAGAGTCCCACAAGGTGATCTAGGTGCGGATGACCGATGAGGATGTGCGTCTTGGGCGCTGCCTTTCCGTACATGATGCCGCTCCCCGCATCCAAAAAGATCACGGTCTCTCCCGCTTCGATCCGAACGCAGAGCGTATCACTGCCAAATTCCCGATATTCACTGGGCGTCACCGCCATGGAACCGCGCACGCCCAACAGTTCAATCTTCCAACAATTCTTTTCCTCTCTGATCATGTCACTCGTCATCCTTATCCCCTAATTAGTATCGTGATGCCTTTTGTCAGATCCTTGTTGTCGTATTGCCTAATTCTCTTTCTGAATGTATTCCAAATCCTTTAATTTCTCTGGTTTCACGCGGCCGGCCGTAGCTTCCGTCAGCTCTTTTTCGAAAGCCTTTTGGTCCTCGCCAGGGAGGATCACCTTCAGTAGCACGCGCTCGCCGTACTCGCTCTCCGTCGGCTCGATCCCGCGATTTCCAAGAAGGTACAGCACCTTGCCAACATCGGTGTAATCCGCCGTGATCGACAGTTCAACGCCGCTTCGCATGACGCCTACCTCACAGGCTGCCAGCCCTTCCTTCACGGCCTGGGTATAGGCTCTGACCAGTCCGCCGGTTCCGAGCAAGACGCCGCCAAAGTACCTGGTCACCACGACGCAAACGTTGCGGATCCCGGAGCCAAGCAAAACCTCTAACATCGGTCTTCCCGCCGTTCCTGAGGGCTCCCCGTCGTCGCTGCAGCGCGTCAGCTCTCCGCGGCTTCCGATGCAAAAGGCCGAGCAGTTATGCCTGGCGTCCCAGTATTTCTTCTTCATCTCCTCGATGAAGGCGCCCGCCTCGCCTTCCGTCTGGCAGGGCCGCACGGTAGCGATAAACCGGGACTTTTTCTCTTCATATTCGCCCTGTCCCCCGGTCAAAAGCACTCGGTAGGAGGCACCTTGGTTTGCACTATCCGCCAAGCCAGTTTCCGCCTTTCTGCCCAAATTTAATCAGAGTAAATTATAGCACAAATTGCGCAAAATGTGAATACAAGCGTTTCTAAAAAAAGTAATTATTTCTCACTAAAACTTAATTTTTCCTAAATGTTTTTCCCCTTCGCAAATAAAGGCTTTTCTTTCTTTGTTAAATTTGTTATAATATGGCAGATCATGGACTTTTGTTCATGAAGAAAGGAAAACGCTATGAACTATGGCAGAAGTGGTGTTCGGGCGATCCAAAGAGCCCTGAACTCCAAAACAAATAAACTGTGGAAGTCCATGCAGCTGTCCGTTGTTTGGATCGCCATCTTGTGCGCCATCGGCGTCGGGATCTGCGGCGCGGCACTGGCAGCAGGTCTGTTCAAGGGCATTCTTGAGGACACGCCGAGAGTACGACTGGGCGACATCATCGCCAGCGGTCAGGCGACCATCGTATATGACTGCGAGGGCAATGAGATCGATACCTACGTCTCCACAAACTCCAACCGTATCCAGGTTACCTGGGATAAGATCCCGAGGCATTTGGCACTCGCCTTTGTAGCCTGCGAGGACGAACGTTTCTATCAGCACAACGGCATTGACATCAAAGCAATCGGACGTTCCGGCTTCCAGTATATCAAGTCGGGCTTCCGTCAGACCCAGGGTGGTTCCACTATCACGCAGCAGCTCTTAAAGAACACGGTCTTCACTGGTTGGACGGAGGAAGGTCATAACCTAGTTAAGAAGATCAAGCGTAAGATCCAGGAGCAGTACCTGGCGCTGGAAGTAACCAAGAGCTTCACTAAGGACGAGATCCTGCTCCGTTACATGAACGCGATCAACCTTGGCCAGAACACGCTGGGTGTGGAATCCGCTTCCCTTCGTTACTTTGGTAAGTCTTGTAGCGAGCTGACGATCTCCGAGGCGGCCGTGATCGCCGTGATCACGCAGAACCCTTCGGGTTATAACCCGATCTCCCGCCCCGAGAACAACGCGAGAAGACGTAAGAATTGTCTGGATAAGATGAAAGAGCTCGGCTTTATCACCGAGGCACAGTACAACGAGGCCATCGCCGATACCAACGACGTATACGAGCGCATCGGTCTGTTTGACACCAGCTACCGCGTAAGCACCTCTTCCACAGGCTCCTATTTCTCCGATGCCGTGTACAAGCAGGTATACAACGATCTGATCGCTGAGGGATACACCGCGAACATCGCCGAGACGCTCCTTACAAGCGGCGGTCTTCGCATTGAGTCCACCCTTGATCCCACGATCCAGGCGATCTGCAATGAGGAGGCAGCAAATCCGAACAACTATCCCGCAGCAACCGACTGGTATCTGGATTACGCCCTGACCGTGAAGGTTGACGCAACAACGAAAAAGAATTTCAGTAAGCAAAACATGATGTCCTGGTTCAAGAGCCATAAGGACAAGGACTTTAACCTCATCTTCCACTCCAAGGAAGACGCCTACGCCGCGATCGATGAGTACCGTGCGGAGATCATGAGCGAGCTTGGCGTTGAGAACGTGGAAAAGAACTACGAGGAGTCAATCTCCATGACGCCGCAGCCGCAGGTGGCCTTCGTGGTCAGCGATCCGAAGACCGGTTACATTGTGGCAGTGGTCGGCGGACGCGGTGCAAAAGCGGGCCGACTGACCCTGAACAGAGCAACGAAGGCGAACCGTTCTCCTGGATCTACCTTTAAGGTACTGGCTTCCTTCGCTCCCGCTCTTGACTGCGCTGGCATGACGCTGGCAACGGTTTACGAGGACAAACCCTTCAGTTATGATGACGGTACCCCCGTTCGTAACTGGTACGGCGACAGCACGTGGCGTGGCATCCGCTCCATCCGTTACGCGATCGAGCAGTCCATGAACATTATCGCGGTAAAGAACCTGACCGTGATCACGCCCCAGCTTGGATTTGATTATCTGACGAACTTTGGCTTTACAACGCTGGAGTCTGGTGCTTATTACAATGGTGCATGGATGACCGATATCAACCAGTCATTGGCGCTCGGCGGCATGACCAACGGCGTATCACCTTACGAGTTGAACGCTGCATACGCTTCCATCGGTAATTCCGGAACCTATTACACGCCGAAGTTCTACTCTCGCGTTCTTGATTCTGACGGCAACGTGATCTTGGACAACACGAATCCGAAGGGCCGTCAGGTGCTGAAGGAAACCACGGCATACCTTTTGACCAACGCCATGCAGGACGTTATCACGAAGGGTACTGCTACCGCATGTAAGCTCAATAACATGAACGCCGCAGGTAAGACGGGTACGACGACGAAGACCCATGACGTATGGTTTGCAGGCTTCACGCCCTACTATTCCATGACGGTTTGGACGGGTTATGATAACAACATCGCGATGAATACAAAGGGTGCGAATGCACAGGATGGTATTTCGAAGAAGCTTTGGAAGGCCGTGATGAGCCGCATTCATGAAGAGCTCCCGAATCAGGATTTCCCCGTTCCGGACGGCATTGTGAAGTGTAAGGTTTGTTCGCAGTCAGGTCTGCTTCCCAACGCGATCTGTGAGGCAACCGGATGTGTTTATACGGAATTGTTTGCAGATGGCACGCAGCCGACGACGCAGTGTACCGTGCATTACGAGGGCGAGATCTGTGCCTACGATAATTTGATCGCTTGCGACGAATGTCCGTTCAAATATCATGGACAGGCTACGCTTCCTCTGGTGGAGGATCCTTCGCTGACGAAGGGCTCGACGATGATCGTCAAGACGGCAGACGGCGGGCAGACGCTGGTAACGCCTTCCACCGGATATTGTCAGCACAATTCGCTGTTCTTCTTAAAGCCTGGCGCCGAGCAAACCTTGGCCGCCCAGCAAGCAGAACTGCAGCAACGTATCGCCGCTGCTCAGGCAGGGCAATAAGGGAAACCCTCGGGGGCGAGGGCCGGTAAGCTTTTTCAGGGCTCCTTCCCCCTCGAGGTAGTCGCAACTCACGTTGCCAGCAAAAAATAAAATAAAAGGAAAAAGAAAAGGACATATCAATCATGGTGATTGGCATGTCCTACTTTTATGGTTTTGATATTTTACTTACGGCGCTGGATTTGCTTAATTTGTTTATTAAGATCCGTTATGGCGCGCTTAGCATTGGAGATGGCGGTGCATTGTTTGCGGAATCGATCGGGGCAAGATTTCTTGGTGCCGGAGACGAGTTCTTCTTTACATCCGGGCTCGCCAGTTTCTTCTGCTTCCGTTTGTAATTCAAACTGCTCGTAGATCATGCGGCCGATCTCGAGTTCATTGCGCTTGATGACATCCTCACAGGTGCGGATCTGGCGCTTTAGGCTGGCAATTTCAGCGATATCCTTTGCTTTGTCAGCGACTTGTTTTCCTTTATTGGTCAGTGCGGTTTTGACTGCTTCTACTTTCTGCATTGTATTCGCCCCTTTCCATAGGTTTCTAGGCTTATTGTACGCTTTTTTGAAAATTCCTTCAAGTATTTCGTTGCACTTTTCGGGAATTCTGTGCTATACTGAGGATAGTTTCTGAGGAGGTACGCGGGTATGCAATCGATCTATACTAGTTTGAAAGTGAATAATGAGATTGAACTTTGCGAGGTGGCAGATGAGGATTGTAAGAAGCTGATCGAGAAGGCATTTTTACAAAATCGCATTTCTTACTACATTCGCTGGACCAAGGCATCGCTCTTTAGCAAGCGCCAAAACTGCATCATCTGCGTTAATGATAACTCCAAGGAGGCAGCAGAGGAGATCGTCCGCAACATCTGCGACGAGGCCGGCTACCGCGTCAAATTCCTCCTCCGCCAATCCACCAACTCCTATCTATAGAATCATGCATGAAAATATAAAAAATCAGGACATATCAATCCTCACGATTGACATGTCCTTTTCTTTTTCCTTTTATTTTATTTTTGCTGGCAACATGAGCCGCGACTACCTCGAGGGGGAAGGGCCGGTGAACTCTTTCAGGGCCGTGTTTGACGTCGGTACTTAGGGATCGTATGCGCTGCTTTTGCGCAGATCCCTTAGTATCCGCTACGTCAAACTACGGAGCGAGAGCGTCCCTGAAAAAGCTCACCGGCCCTCGCCCCCGAGGGTTTCCCTTATTGCCCTGCCTGAGCAGCGGCGATACGTTGCTGCAGTTCTGCTTGCTGGGCGGCCAAGGT
>JAFPRF010000376.1 GCA_017400965.1 Lachnospiraceae bacterium | reverse complement strand
GTTTCTCGCTGATACGCTGCCCGCGGTAAGCTTCCTCCACGAAAACGGTGGATACCCAGGGAAAAATCTCAGGGAGCGGATAATAATCCTCCTTCATGAGGGAGGTCATTCCCACGATCTTACCGTCACAAGTTGCTACGAACATGGTTTCCCAATCCGTAAGCTGCCACTCGCGTACCGTCTGCGCAACATGCTCCTTAACCTCTTCCCAGGAGCAGTTCTCCACAAAGGAAAGCAACTGCTTTGCCATCTCCGTGCTTTTTTCGACTTGCATGATCCGAATTTCTTCGGAAGTTTCAGAGCGTGATCCCATATGCTCTTGATTCATTTTACGGTGTCACCTCCCCGCATCTTCCGGCATGTTATTTCGCCAGTCCAAAGTGTTTTGCCACAAGCTCTGCGGTGTCCTCCACGCTCCTTGCGTTGTCGCGCTCCAGCCAGAAAAACTTGCTGTTTTTCACGTCGTGATAGTGCTTTGCGTTGAGCGACGTTAATGTCTCGTTGCAGGTCGCCTTTGCCTTTTCATAATCCGTCGCGCTGTGAATAAAGTTGTTAAAGCCCTGATGATCCGGCCTGTTACAGTAATCCTCCACCAAATCCTTCGGCTCCTTTAGCATAAAAGCAACTCTCGATGGATCACTTAATGTGTTCGCCTGCTCCAAGGTTAGGTGGCAGTCACACAAGATCGGCCCATCCTTCGACAAACGGATCAAATCCAAAATGACAAAATCGAGCTGCTCTCTCGTGTTCTGCAAAAGCCATGCCTTGTACTCCTCAACACTCCGTCCAAAGAACTCGTCCGCGTCTTTAAACTCCTTGTTCATATTGGGCTGATGTTCCGCGTCGGACATCTTTTGATGCTCCTCAAAACGCTCATCAATGTCGTAAACCGGAATCCCGTATGTCTTGCTCAGCGCCCGTGAAACGGTCGTCTTGCCGCCGCAGGGCGTTCCCGTGATGAAATATACGTTCTTCAAATATTCTTTAACAATGTTATCTTGAAATATCATGATTTTTTCTCCTTTTGATTCAAATGTTTTCATGTTATTTTGCTACGTTGGCATGAAACCATTGATCAACGGTTTCATGTGATCAGATATTTCTAAGTCTTAAAAACATCACCATTTCTTTGATCTCCTTTCTTATGAGTCAAAAAGAACCGTCCCCATTGGCACGCTCAAGCCCGTCGGGCGTTAACTTGTATATCTTATCGCAGACCTCCGCCAGGTACTTTCGATCATGCGACACGCTGATAATCGCGCCTGGGAAGTCTTTTAGCATCCTTCGGATCACAGGCCCCGAAAGGGGCGAGAAGTTTCGCGTCGGCTCGTCCAAAATGAGGACGTTTGCGCCTGACATGCTCAGTTTCAAGAGCAGTACCTTTGCCTTCTGACCACCGGAGAGCTCACGGATGGGATGCTCCATCTCGTCCGCCGTATACTTCAGTGACCCAAGATAGGTGCGGATTCTCGTCCGCTCCTCCTTATCGCCCGACTGATCCAGAAAATCCACCGGCGTTTCATCCATGTCCAACAGGACTTCATAGTTCTGAGGCATATACTCGGCATGCAGATCGGTTCTCTCAAGCAATAATGCAGCAATTTCTGACAGGAGTGTCGTCTTTCCGCAGCCGTTCGTTCCAACAATGCCTATTTTCTCCGAACCTCGAATCTTTAATTCCAGATTTTTCGCGAGAACCCTGCTACCGTCTGCGGCTAGGAGCTCTGGCTTTTCATAGTACAGCACCCACTTTGCGGAAGGGATCGCACTGCCCGCGTCGCCAAGCTTAAAGAAAATGGCTTCCTCCTGCTCGGGTATCTCTGTCATTTCCGCATCTTCCCGCTCAAAGCGCCGTTCCATGGCTTTGACGTTCTTCATCTTCTTTTTCAGGAGCCTACCAATGGCATCTCGTTCTGCATGAGAAATGTTATCCAGCCTGCTTCCAACGCTCTGCTCCATGCGACGGATCTTTTCGTCCCGGATCCGCTTCTCCCTGCGTTCTCCCATTGCGATCTGTTCCTGCTTTTCAAAAGCATGCAGCCTTTCTTCGACATATTGCCTGTATGGTATGTTCGCCACGGAATGGCGGCATTTCGTCTTCCGTCTTATCTGCTCGAAATGGATCACCCGATTGGCCGTATGCTCAATCAGCGTCTCATCATGAGAGATGAACAGCACCGCGTGCTTCCAGCCGTTTATCAGGCCCTCCATAAACTCCAAGGTTTCAATGTCAATGTCATTTGACGGCTCGTCTAAAAGCAAGATCGTGGGCTCTTCCATCAGGATCCGCATCATTTGCGCCTTCACGCGCTCGCCGCCTGACAGAGACGCCATGGCCTGCTCACGATAATAAAACTCTGGTTCCAAATGAAAGTCGTTTGCCAGCTTGGAAAGCTCCTTCGGCGTCTGATCCAGAAACTCCGGACTCTCCATAAAGTACTCGCAGACCGTTTTCGTTTTCTCCGCCTCTGGGAGTTCTTGGGGCAAATACCCGAGCTTTTCACCGCTGATGGCCTTCTCCCCTGAATACTCAACGTAAGTCTCAATTAGCTCCGGATCATAGATCCATTTCATCAGCGTGGATTTTCCGTTTCCTTCCTCGCCAATCATTACGGCCTTGTCACCATCATTTAATACCAAGGAAAAATTCTCTAAAATTGTTCGTAAATCTTTTTTATGTGTAAGCGTTACGCTCTTTATCTGAAACATGTGGCCTCACCTCCAAAACCTCGCAAAAGAAAAACCCTAATACCTGCTGGTATTAGGGTTCAATAGCATACTCTTTCATTTACTATGGCCATGGTAATCCCATGGGAAATGAAGCCTACCGTGCTATTCTACGCGTCTCCAGGAGGTATAGTGATGTCTATGAATGTTGTCAAATCTGCGAACGCGAATCATCATCTTAATGCCTCCTTTCCCGCCGAATGGCGATGCACGGTGAACAGTTACCGTCAGTAAAACGAATTACCGACACAACTAGATTATACAGACAGTTTCCTAAGATGTCAACCATTTTTTTATGATTCAGGGCAATGCTCGAAGATCATGGTTCATGTCACGCTTGCATGAGCCATAGAAATCCCTTTGCCGTTCTCTTGTCCGCCTCCTTAAAATGATTTCCCTCATTCCATTCCAGGATGCTGTTTACGCCCTGCGTCTTTAATATTTCATTTGCCATGCGAATCCGATCCCCCACGGTTGCCATGACGGCATTCCGCGTCTTCTCTTCCCTGTCCCCAAGGCTTAAATAGACCTGATGGCTTTGAATTGCCTGCTCTTGCATGTATTCCGTGAACCCCGGAAACCATACGGAGGGAGAAGCGGCGGCAACCCCTTGAAATAAATCCGTCTGATAGGCTGCCCACAGGGAAAAGAGCCCCGCCAAAGAATACCCGCCAATATAATAGGTCTTCGTCCGATCCGCACAATGCCTTAGGATTTTCCGTAGCGTATCTGCTGCGCCATCGCCAAAATCCTGGTTGCCAAATACCGCAGGAGCTTTCCACGGGGAAAGCTCCTTGTTCCAATCCTTGATTCGAAAGGCAATCATCTGAAAGTCCACCGTGATGCCTTCTTTGATGATTGCAAGCTCGCTTTCCATGGAATGCAGGTCATGTTCATCGACCGGCTGAAGCAAAACGACGCTTGCTGATTCATTACCCAAGCTATAAGTTTCCATAAAACTCCCTAAGCAAGGACCTAAATCATATCCTAACCTTTCTAAGATTTCATTTCCTTATCTTTGGAAATTCTTTCCGTAATTCTTCCAAAAATATCCATATTCCTGATTTCTGGCAAAAACAAATGCATAATGTGCATTTTTCTTTTCCGCCTTCAGTTTTCCAAACAGGGCCGCTTGATATGGCGCGGAGAATTCTCCCTTCTCATAAAACACGAGCAGCGGCACTTCAAAAGAAGCTGCCTCCCCGCCATCCATTTTTGAAAAATCCTTCGTTTCAATCAGTCTTAACGGGATTCTGACCAGCTCTGACATAAAATACTCAGAAAGCTCCGGCATTTCATGTCCTAACGTTTGGAGGTAAATGCGAACCCATTCCTCCCCCATTCCTGCTGCGGCATATTGCGCAGCCGAAGTCACGGAATTTGAAAACATGGGCGTTTCCACCTTCTTTCCATATACGATTTTTTTGATGGTTTCTGGTGAAAGGAAAAATCCTTCCGCAAGCTCCATAACGGATTGCCCTGCAGAGTAACGACTGCAGATCAGGGTATTTCGTTTATTGAGTTTCTCTCTATATCCAGAGGCTTCTCCCCAGCCCCGTCCTTTGTCGGTTCTGGGGATATAGATCACCTTGCCCTCCGCGTACTTCTGCACCTCTTCTAAAAGCTTCGCGGGAAGAATGTCCTTTGCGTTTTCGTATTTCATAACTGCTCCTACCGGTCTAACAGTTTCGTCATGCGCTCCTCCAGTGCATTGATGGATCTGACGATCGACTCACAGGATTCCAGATCGTCAATGGAGGCGTGCCATCTTAGCGTTGCGATCCCCTTAAAATATGCCATGCACAGGAACCTCTCCTTGAAGTTCTCAATCTTGATGCCTCTTCTCTTAGCATACTCGAAAAGCTTTTCCGGCACAAGAAGATATGGCTTATTTAGGTCAAGAATGGCAAAATCCATCATGTAATCCATGATTCCGGCCCTTCCCCAGTCTGCACAATAGGTCTTTCCCGCTTCGTCAACGATCATGTTGCAAAAGAAGGTGTTATTGTTTACCAGGAATCTTTGGTTTTCACAGAAGGGCGCGTATTTCAGTGCCTTGTTTGCGATCTCAAAATAATATCCCTTCTCCAAAAACGTGGTGCCAAACATCTGTGTCCAGTTCTTCCAGTACCCTTCCGTCTTTTCATGGATGACCTCATCCGTGATAAATTCTTCCAAGGTGCGATATGGCGCCTGATTGTTCTCATCAAACTCTCCGAAGCCCGTCAGTCCCGAAATGTCAGTCGCCGCGATCTCAAAGATCATGTCAAAGAAGTTTTCGTAGACCTTCTCAAATTCTTCCGGCGTCAGCTCATTCGCATTTCTTCCCTTGGGACTAAGTTCAATCTTATCATGTGTCAAATTTCTTATAAAAATGTCTCTGTTCATATTGGTGTCCTTTCTGATCTGCTGATCGTATTGTTATTGAGTGAAGCGCTTTACTGATTTTATACTATCAGCTTCAGAAGCATATGCATAGAGAGAGAACGATTATAACGAGACTATACCCATGAAAAAGAAAAGCTCAAAACGGTCTAGGCCGCCTTGAGCTTATCGTTCTTAATCGCTGTAATTCGTATCGCAATTCGTATTTATGGAAAAGCCCGGGAAGGCTTCCTCCACTTCCTTTTTGATGCCCGCCGCCATGCCAAGCTTGTCTGCGACGCTAAAGTCTAGCGTGACGTCAAAGGAGATCTTCTTCGCCTCAAGGTCGATAAACACGCCATGGCTGTTTACGACACCCTCATGTCCCTTACAGATTTCGCCGATCCTTTCGCGCATGGATACGATCTCTTCATTCTCCTGATCTACGGCATAAATGCCAACGGTCACGAAAATGTGGAATTTTTCGAGAACGGCGTTTTGGATCTTCTGGGTCATGGCGTGGATCTGCGTCGCCGTCAGTTTTCCATCCACCTCGACGTGAAGACTGCCGATGGCGGAATCAGGGCCATAATTATGTAAGATCAAGTCGTAGGTGCCAAGGACGCCGGGAATGGCGTTCACGGTCTTTTTGATCTCGGTCGTGATGGCACTGTCGGGGCGCTTACCCAGTACGTGGCTGATGGCCTCAAGAAGCATTTCCAGGCCAGCCTTTACAATAAATGCGGAGATGATCGCACCGATGATCCCGTCCACGGAGAAATCCAGGAAAAACGTGATCGCCGCGCCAACCAGCGTGGAAGCCGAGATAATGGCGTCAAAACTTGCATCGGACCCGGAAGCGACAAGCGCGTCAGAAGCGTACTTTTCGCCCTGTCCCTTGACATAGCGCCCTAGGATCAGCTTTGTTACGACGGAGACCACGATGATCACCACGGTGACGATGGTATACTCCGGAATGGTGGGCTCGATGATCTTCTTTACGGATTCGATAAAGGACGCTGCGCCCGCCGCAAAGACGATCATGGCGATCAGGATCGTACTAAAGTACTCAATCCTGCCGTAGCCGTAGGGGTGCTTGTCGTCCGGCTTCTTTTTCGCCAGCTTGATCCCAAGGATCGTGATCACGGAGCTAAAGGCGTCCGTTAAGTTATTTACGGCATCGAGCACCACGGAGATGGACCCCGCGATGAGTCCCGCGCCTGCCTTAAACGCCGCCAGAAACACATTGGCGCATATGCCGATGATGCTAGTCTGTGTGATCGCTTTCTCGCGGATCTGATTGTCTACGCCACTTGCCATAAGTTTCGTCCTCACATTCTACAATACAATGGTTTTCAGTTTCGGGAAAATCTTTGCCAAAAGGAAATACAAAAGGCCCCCCAGCATGCCGCCGAGGAAATTCAAAAGTATGTCGTCGATGTCCACCGAACGGCCGATAAAGAGCTGTACCGCCTCAACAAAAATAGGTAGTCCCAATGAAAAAGCGGCAAGCCTTAAAAGATTTCGGTTCTTCTTCCAAAGGAGTAAAAGTCCAAAGCCCCAGGGCACAAAGATCAGTACGTTGCCAAGAATATTGACCCCGAATAGGTCGCCGCGCACGCCAAAGGTATAATAATAGTCCAAAACGGTACGAAACGGAACAAAATTGATCCCATCGCCAGTACGGATCCTGAATCTTGCAAACCGAAACGCCTCCATTGGCGGACGGAGCGTTCCCTGCCACACAAATACAAACAGCGCGATCATGAAAATAACAAATAAGCCCAGACAGAGTTCTCTGAGCTTATTGAATTCGAGCTTCACTTTTTTAACGCCTGCCTTTGCGCCAAGGCGCCTTGCCCTGTGGCGAAGAAGGATGATCCTCGCCAGGACGTAGATGGGGATGCAGGTGATCATGGTGCAGATCAATCGGATCGTATAGGCTGCCAAATCACTCCTCCTGCCATTTTAAGCGGTGCAGCTGCCCCGCCTGCTCCAGACCGTCAAAACCGTTTTGTCTGAGGGCCTCGTACAGAACGATCGCCACGGAGTTCGAAAGATTTAGGGATCTGATCGTCGGCGCCATGGGGATGCGGATGCACTGAGCGCGATTCTCCACGAGGATCTCCTCAGGAATCCCGGCGCTCTCCTTGCCGAACATGAGATAGTCCTCCGGCCCGATCTCCACTTCCGTGTAGGACTTTTCTGCCTTGGTAGTGCAATACCAGATCTTTGCGCCCTCATGCGCCGCGAGGTCATCAGAGATGGCCTTCAGGAAGGTCTGGTAATTCATGTGGCGATGGACCTCAAGATGCTCCCAGTAGTCCATGCCAGCGCGCTTGATCTCCTTCTCGTTCAGACGAAATCCAAGCGGTTCGATGAGGTGCAGGGCGG
>JAFPRF010000375.1 GCA_017400965.1 Lachnospiraceae bacterium | reverse complement strand
GCGGTTGCGCCATAGATGTCCGCGGCCTCCTCCGGCTGATCCAGCAGATGGAAGACCCTTTCTCCTGCAGCCAAGGCGCTGAAGATCTCGTTGATGATGTTCGAGATCTCATTGATGGGACCGGAGAACTTACGGCTGTATAAAATAAAACTGGAAATCTGCTCGAGGCCGACGATCGCCTTCATATACAGCACGGCGCCGCCCATGCCGATCGCGGCGAGCCCTAAGTTCGAAATCATGCCGATGGTCGGGCCCATCTTCATGCCCATGCCGTCCGCGTTGCGATAGGCCTCCGCGGCACTTCGGTTGATGTCGCTGAATTTCTCCGACATCTTATCCTCGCAGGCATACGCCAGGATGGTCTTTTGTCCCGTGAACATTTCCTCCGCGTAGCCGTTCATGGTACCGTAAGCCGCGCTGCGCTTAGCGTACAAGGGCCTCGTGATCTTTCCCATGCGCTTCGTGTACCAGATGGAGAGCGGGATCGTAAAGATCATGCAAAGCACCAGCGGCACGGAGATAAAGCACATGATGACGAAGCTCCCGACCACGGTGATCGTACTTGTCAGGATCTGGATCACGTCCGTAGACAGGCAGGTCGATACCACGTCAATGTCGTACGACACGCGGCTGATGATGTCACCGGCCTGGTTCTTGTCAAAGTAGCTGACGGGGAGCTTCATGAGTTTCTCGAACACGTCCTGGCGCAGGTTTTGCGCTACGCGCTTTCCGACTCTCGTCATGCAGACGCTGACGGTAAAGCCCAGGATGTTCGATCCCACGTAGGCGATCAGCATCAGGAGCGTATAGTGCAGCACCTGATCCATGTCCACCTGCCCAATGCCCTTTTTGTAGCCTTCCTCCGCAACGCCGATGGCCTTTCCGGCAAAGCGCGGCCCCAAAAGGTTTCCGATATTGCTGACGATGGCGCAGGCAAACAGCAGCGCCACGATCCATTTATATTTTTCCAGATAGTTTAGGATTCGCAGAAGCGTTCCCTTCGCGTCCTTCGGTTTTTCTTTTTTTCCACCACGATCTCCAGGTCCCGGCATGGTTTTTTCTCCTTCCGAACTTATTCCATAGCCCCCATCTGCACTTCGTAAGTCTCCCTGTAATCCTTACAGCCAAGCAGCAGCTCCTCATGCGTTCCGTAGCCAATGCACTTTCCGTTGTCGAGCACGAGGATCTTATCCATGTTCATGACGCTGGATACGCGCTGCGCAATGAGGATCAGCGTGCAATCTGGGTGATGCTCCAAAATGGCCTTACGCATCGCCGCGTCCGTCTTATAATCCAGCGCGGAGGAGCTGTCATCCAGGATCAGGATCTCCGGATTTCCCGCCAGCGCCCTGGCGACAAACATGCGCTGCTTCTGGCCGCCGGAGAGGTTCGCGCCCTTGATGGTCGCCTCGTACTGCAGCCCTTCCTTCAGGCCGTCCACGTACTCCGCCGCGCAGGCATCCTCCACGGCGCCGCGAATGGCTTTTTCATCTAGCTTTCTTTCGAAATCTATGTTCTCGTAAAGCGTGTTTTGAAAGATCATGTCATTTTGGAAGACCGTTCCAAACTTCCTTCGAAGATCATCCTTGGCATAGTCACCCACGGCTTTTCCGTCGATGCAGATGCGCCCCTCGTCTGCCTCGTAAAAGCGCATCAGGAGATTGACGATCGTGGATTTTCCGCAGCCGGTCGGTCCGATGATGCCGAGGGTTTCGCCCTTTTTCATTGTAAAGGTAATGTCGGACAGGGCCTTCTCGCGTCCCTCGTCACCGAAGTCCGCCGCGTCGCCTTCCTGTTTTCCGTAGCTAAAGGATACGTGCTCGAAGCGTACGAAAGCGTCGTCCTTTAGTGCCTGAGCCTTTAGGCTTTCCTCCAGTTTTGCGAGCTCTTTTGTATCCATGGCGAGCACTTCGCCGATGCGGTTCGCGCTGGCGCTGGCCTTACTCATGGTGGTGAAGATTCTGCTAAGGCCCATGACGCCCATGGTGATCATGTTAAAATAGGTCAGGAACGCCAATATCACGCCGGGCTTGATCTCGCCCAGGTTTACGCGGTACGCGCCGACAAAGACAACGATGGAAAGACCAATGTTTAAGAGGAACTGGATCACGGGGCCCGGCATGGCCATGACGGTCGCCGCCGCCACGTCGCTTCTTGTCAGCTCGCGATTGGCCTCCGCGAAGCGCCGCTTTTCGAAATCCTCCTTGCTCAGCGCCTTCACCACGCGGATGCCGGTGATGTTTTCACGCATCACGCGCACCACCACGTCGAGCTTTTTTTGCACCTTGGTGTACATCGGAATACCGCGGGAGGAGATGAAATAGATCACGAGGATCAAGATCGGCATCATGAGGATCAGGATCAGCGAGAGTTTGAAATCCATGAGCATCGTCATGATCATGCCGCCGAGCAGCATCATCGGAGCGCGCACGCAAAGGCTTTGGAGCTGTGCTACGGAGGCCTGCACGTTGTAGCTGTCGCTTGTCATGCGCGAGATCAGGCTCGGGAGCGTCAGCGCGTCGAACTGCGTTCCAGACAGATTCATCGTCTTTTCGAACAGGCTCTGACGGATCTCGTAGCTGATTTTATGTGCGTTATCGATGGCCCGCTTATTCGCAATGACGTTCAGCGCCCGGAAGACAATGGCCGTCACAAACATCAGCGAACCCCAAAGAAGTACCCGCGTTAAATTCCCCGAGGGTACGATCTCGTCAATGATATATTCCAAAATATATGGAAGCGAAAGCTCGCTGACCGATCCAAGGAACTTGATCAAAATCGCCAGCGCCACCAGCTTCCAATGCTTTTTCATGTGCCTAAAAATCAACTTCATGTTTCGTTTCCTCTAATGCTTTCTGAACGCTTGCTGGATCCATCGAAGTAGGCATGCGACGCCCCAGTTGGTGAGGATGATCACGGCGAAAATAATGAGGGCGGGACCGAAGCCCCAGTTCATAAAGCCGTACCAGTCGTTGCTGTCGGGCCACTTGCCCTTGCCGTTGATCAGGATGTTGCCAAGGTAAAAGCAGCCGTAGAATACGGCCGGAGAGCCAGCAAGGAAGGTCTGTTGAAAGGGCAGTTCGCCCTCAAGAAGGCAAAACTCCACCATGCCGAGCAGGGGAATGATCAGGTGGAACCAGAAATTTGAGCCTAGGTACAGCATGGCATAACCGTAGAGCGGTCCAAAGAAGCACGCAACGACAAGGAAGGTCACCGTC
>JAFPRF010000001.1 GCA_017400965.1 Lachnospiraceae bacterium | reverse complement strand
TCTGCAAGAAGAAATATGGCATTGACCTGACGGCGGATCAGGTGCGCGGCGTGCTGCAGATCGTCAGCATGACCAAGGAGATGCTAAAGACCCTTGAACTCGACATGGACGGTTCCGACGTGGTGGTCGAGGCCGATGATGAGGACGAGGAAGAGAAGTCCGCACTCCCTGCAAACATGAACATCGTTGTATTGGCGGGCGGTCTTTCCAACGAGAGAAACCTGTCGCTTAAGAGCGGTTACGTGGTATCGAAGGTGCTGGCGGAGAAGGGCCACAACGTGATCCTGCTTGATGCCTACATGGGCTACGACGAGCAGGAGCTCCTCATTCCCAATGCATTTGAAGATCCCGCAAAATATTCCTTAGAGGAGCAGGACATTCCCGACGACATCCCGGATCTTTGGGCCGTGCGTAAGCGCAGAAAGGACCAGTCAGGCGCGTATTTTGGACCCAACGTCCTTCAGATCTGCCGTCAGGCGGACTTGGTATTTATCGCGCTGCATGGCGCCAGCGGTGAGAACGGTAAGGTACAGGCAACTTTCGATTTGTTTAACATTGAGTATACGGGTTGTGATTACTTCTCCTCCGCGATCTCTTCGAACAAGTCCGTATCGAAGCAGTTGCTTGAGGAGGCGGGGATCCCGGTTCCCAAGGGCTTCTGCGCCTTTAAGAACGAGGAGGTCGGCGATCCCGAGGAGTTTGGCTTATCCTATCCCGTGATCGTAAAGCCCAACAACGGCGGCATCGGCCTGGGCATCTCCGTGGCCAATGACAAGGCTTCCTACCTGAAAGCCCTAAAGGAAGCATTCCGCTGGGAGAGCGAGATCATCGTGGAGCAGTATGTCGCAGGTCGCGAGTTCGCGGTTGGCTGCGTTGGTGGCAAGGCCTTGCCGGTCATCGAGGTATTGCCTCTGGAGGCAAAGAACAAGGAACAGGGCAGGCTACTTTCCGGCGAGCTCATGAACAAGTGTCCCGCGGACATTCCCGCAGGTCTGGCAAAGAAAATGCAGGAGACGGCGGAGCAGGTTACCGCAACGCTAGGCGTACTGGCAAATTCGAAGGTGGACTTTATCCTGCGCGAGGACGGGTCGTTTGTGGTACTCGAGTGCGACTCCCTGCCTCAGCTCTATCAGGATGCACACCTCGTCATGGAAGCCAAGGCAGCAGGCATTTCCTTCGGAGATCTCTGCGACAAGCTCATGGAACTGGCCATGAAAAAGTAGGTTTTGAAAACAAAAATAAAGTTTTTGAAAGGTCGCTCACCGGGCGACCTTTTTTTTCGCCTGACGTGATAGAGTGTAGTCAAGGAACAAGAAAACACCTCACGAAAGGAGAAAACGTTATGAAGAATTTAACCGAATTGGTATTTGTACTGGACAGAAGTGGTTCGATGAGAGGACTGGAGAAGGATACGATCGGCGGCTTTAACGGCATGATCGAAAAACAGAAAAAGGAAGAGGGCGACGTACTGGTATCCGCGGTACTGTTCGATGACAAGACGGAAGTGCTCTATGACCGCGTGGACATTAAGACCATCACCCCGATGACCGAGGATCAGTACTACGTGCGCGGCTGCACGGCACTCCTCGACGCGGTTGGCGAATCCATCGAGCACGTTAAGGAGGTCCGCAAGGAAGTGCCCAAGGAGCAGCGCCCCGAGAAGACCATCTTCATCATCACCACCGACGGCATGGAAAATGCCAGCAGAAAGTATTCCTACGAGAAAGTGAAGAGCCTGATCGAGAAGCGTCGCGCAAAGGACTGGGAGTTCATCTTCCTCGGTGCGAATATCGATGCCGCAAAGGAAGCGGGACGCATCGGTATCCAGGCGAGCCGTGCCGTGAATTACAAGTGCGACGCCGCCGGAACGGCCCTCAACTACTCGGTGCTGGAAAAGACCGTCAGCAAGATGCGCAAATGTGCCTCCGCTGCTGCAATGGGCGCTGCACTCGACGCGGAAGACTGCTTTGCAGAGATCCGCGAGGATTGCAAAAAGAGAAGTTAAACATGGATTTATTCCCGAAGGGGCGGTTTACCGAAGAGGTAAACCGCTTTTTTGACATATGGCGTGAAAAGTGGTAAAATATATGCAGATTTTTACGCAAGGAGGATCGCCATGGCAGAACAAGAAAAATCCATCGATACGATCGTAAAGCAGGCGGAAGAGATACAGCCGCCCGGAGCGCGGATCCGCGAGGAGCTGACGCGCCGCGGCATGCAGCAAAAGGAATTTGCGATCCGCATGAACGTGACCGAAAAGCACGTAAGTAAGCTGATCAACGGTGAGGTACTTTTGACGGCGAACGTGGCCATGCGATTGGCAACCGTGCTGGGCATCCCTGCCGCAGAGTGGAGCGCCATGGAGGCGGCCTATCGCGAGAGCCTCCTTGCATATCAGGCGCACCGCGAGATGGAAGAGGACATTGCGCTGGCACAGTGCTTCCCCTACGGCGAAATGGCAAAGCTCGGATGGGTGCCGAAGGCAAAGAACGTAAAGGAAAAGGTGCTCGGCCTTCGAAGCTTTTTCGAGGTGGTGGAGCTGCCGCTCCTGGAGCGCTTTGAACTGACGGGCTTTGCGGGGAGAAAGCTCTCTCTGCATAACGAGGAGGATCTGATCCTCATGGCTTGGATGCAGGCGGCCCGTAAAAAAGCAAGGGAAATTACCGGCGGCGCCATCGCCGTGCGCGAGATCACGGGAATCCTTCCGAAGCTTCGCGCATGGACTTACGAAAAGCCGCAGGCCTTCCTGCCGCAGCTGCAAAAACTGCTGGCGAGCAAGGGCATTTTACTCGTGTTCCTGCCGAGGATCAAGGGACTCGATCTGCACTGCGCGACCTTTGCGTTTGGTAACCGCGTCGTCATCGCCATGACGGCGACCAAGATGAAGGACGGAGAGTTCTGGTATCGCCTGCTGCATGAGATCGGGCACGTTTTCCTGGGTCACGTGGGGCTCGAGGAGGGGACAACGCCGCAGGACGAAACGGACGCAACCCTCTGGGCGAGAAACACGCTCCTTCCCAGGAAGGAATTTGACGCCTATAAGGATGCCGGAAAGTTTACGGAAAAGACCATCACCGAGTTTTCAAAGGAACAGGGCGTTGCCGCAGGGATCTTGGTCGGAAGGCTGCAGCATGACGGCCTGATCAGCGGCGGTTCGCACAACCGGTTTAAGAGGGAATACAATCTGACGAACTGTGGATAACGAGGGAGAAAAGCATGCGTGCAGTCAATTTATATGCCATGACGAGAACCGTCGAAGGTTCCGTAAAACCCTATTTTGAAAAAGCGCTCTCTCACAGGGAGGTCAGGCTTCGCATCAAGGATCAGGAATTCGATCAGATTCGGCAGATCGTGGAGGAGCTCACAAAGCTAGGCGCACCGCAGGAGGCGATCGAGGACTGGTTTTATTCCTTTACGATCCCGCACATTTCGCGGGAGTTTGACCTTCTGAAGGTCGGCAAGAACGGGTGCGTGGTGAATCTGGAATTAAAGAGCGCCAGTCCCAGCGTGACGCCTGCGCGGGTTCAAAAGCAGCTCGAGCGCAACGTGTACTATCTGTCACTCATCGGAAAAAAGATCTTTAGCTACACCTTTGTCAGCGACGGGAAGAAAAAGGGAACGCTTTATACGCTAGGCGAAGGGGGACTTCGCACCTGCAACTTTCGGGATTTGGTAAAGAACCTCTCGAGGATCAAGCATCCCGTGCGGGAACACATTGAGAGGCTCTTTAAGCCGGGAGATTACCTGATCTCACCCTTTAGCGAACCCGAGCGGTTTTGCAACGGAAAATATTTCCTTACGGAGCATCAGCAGCTCATGCGGGAGAAGATCCTGTCGGGGATCAGGCGCGGAAGCGCCACCTTTTGGGGAATCACGGGAGAAGCCGGCACGGGAAAGACGCTTCTTCTCTATGACATTGCAAAGGCACTTGCGAATAATTACGGGATCTGCGTCGTTCACTGCGGAAAGCTCTCCGAAGGACATGAGCGTCTAAAGAACATGCTGGACAAGGTGGACGTCGTGGAGGGGATGACCCAAGCGGATTTCGAAAAGTATCAGGTGGTCTGCGTGGACGAGACCCAAAGACTCTCGGAGGAATTGCTCGAGGATATTTTGGAGGCTTACGGGAGCGGCCGCATCAAGGCCTGCATCTTCGTCTATGACTTAAAGCAGGTCCTTTCGAAATCAGAGATGGAGCGCAATAATCCGGCCAGACTTCAAGAAGTCATTGGATTTCAGGAGCTTCGCCTTGCGAAGACCATTCGAACCAGCAAGGAGATCTACGCCTTTATCAATGCCATGCTGGATCTGAAAAAGCATTCGAACCTTTCCTTCCCGAACATTGACGTGCTGTATGCCTCGGATGAAAAGGAAGAGGAGAGCCTCGTCGCCTTTTGCCAAAGAAAGGGTTATCGCTACATCCCTCCCGTCTATGAGGATTCGCATGACGTGATCGGGCTGGAATTCGATAGGGTGCTGGTGGTATTAGATCAAAAGTTTACCTATGATGCAGCGGGGATACTGACCAGCGAGCAGGCACCGGAGGAGGATTGCCTCTACGTGCAGCTCCTTTATCAAAACGTCTCGCGGGCGAAGGATAAGCTTTGCGTGATCGTCAGGGAAAATCCTTCGGTTTTCAGGGAACTGATCAGCGTGGTAAACAGAAACTCATAAGCGGCTAGCCGTTGCGAAAACAGGGAAAATAGGGTATAATAATACATTAAGATCATTATAGGAGGTCATTTGACATGAATCAGGATTTGGGCGGGTTTGGAAACGCAGGAAATTATACGCTGGAGGAGATCGAGGCAGCGCAGAAGCTAAAGAAAAAGAATGGCGGCACCTTGATGGAGAATCTGGCGAAGGTCACCGGAAAGGGGAAGCCTGCGCCGACCATGGATTTTGACAGTCTGACGGCTGCTGCCAATGCGGCAACGGCACAGATGCAGGCATTCTTAAACTCCGCGAAGGAGCGTGCAAAGGGCACGCAGAAGGCAACGGAAGACCTTGACAGCGTGAACGACCAG
>JAFPRF010000374.1 GCA_017400965.1 Lachnospiraceae bacterium | reverse complement strand
GATGAAAAAAAGAGTTCCTCGAGTAAACTCGGGAACTCTTTTTCCATACTGCAATTCGCAGTAATCCTTATCTCTTCGAAAACTGAGGAGCACGTCTTGCTGCCTTTAAGCCGTACTTCTTTCTTTCCTTCATACGAGGGTCTCTGGTGAGGAAACCTGCCTTCTTCAGGGTAGGTCTGAACTCGTTGTCTACCTGAAGCAGAGCTCTTGCGATACCATGTCTGATGGCACCAGCCTGTCCGGTGTATCCGCCACCCTTTACGTTAACCATAACGTCGTACTTGTCTGCGGTCTCGGTTGCAACCAGGGGCTGACGAACGATAACCTTCAGGGTCTCAAGACCAAAGTACTCATCCATGCTTCTCTTATTGATCACTACATCGCCCTTACCAGGTACAAGGTAAACTCTAGCGATGGACTTCTTTCTTCTGCCAGTTCCGTAGTACTTTTCAGATTTAGCCATTGTAATTTTCTCCTCCTATCCCTTAGAAAGTCAATACTTCAGGCTTCTGAGCTGCATGCTTGTGCTCAGGTCCTGCGTATACAAACAGCTTGGTGTACATCTGTCTTCCAAGGGGTCCCTTGGGAAGCATTCCCTTTACTGCCATCTCAACAACAGATTCGGGCTTCTTTGCGAGCTGCTCTTTCAGGGTCGTCTCTTTCATTCCGCCAACGTAATCGCTGTGTCTGTAATAAACCTTCTGATCCATCTTCTTACCGGTAACCTTGATCTTCTCAGCGTTGATCACGATTACGTAATCACCAGTGTCGATGAAAGGAGTAAAAATAGCCTTATTCTTACCTCTCAGAACCTTTGCAACCTCTGAAGCCAGACGGCCCAGAGTCATATTGGTAGCATCTACCACGTACCATTTTCTTTCAATGGTAGCAGGACTTGCCATAAAAGTCTTCATTGCGATTTCCTCCATTATTTTGATAGAACTGTTTGCTCTCTCGCTTCGCGCTTTCGCAGATGTCCGGGCCACGAAATGGCTGGCTAAAGAAGCGGTCGATTTTTATCGTAAAATGCTTCGCCGGGGCTTTGGCTAGGCATTCTGATACATCGTCACATTAGGATATTATAGGATAAGATGTTCCATCTGTCAAGACGTATTTTCAGCGACTTAACGTTTTTTCTAAGATTTTCGCGCATGGCAACAATTTTCTATTGGCGAAACGCGATTTTTGTTATACAATTAAGGGTAAGGCATTGGAACCTTACGCCTTTCGGCAACCATGATACCATGCTTTCCTATAAAAAGGAAGCGCTTTTCCGAAAAAGGGGGAAAAAGATGGCACAAAACTACACGAAGTGTCCCGTATGTTTCACGAAGATGAACAGCAACGGACATGACCTGGTTTGTCCCGAATGTGGTTACAAGTATTGCGAAGGTCGCACTCCTTACACCTACGACCAGCACAATCATTCGCAGTACCAAAGCTACAATACCAAGACCACCTATACAACGAGCAATACGGGAACTGCGACGACTTATACCAGTTCGTCCAGTCAGGCGCGCCCGACTTATTCGACAAGTCAGACCTCGTCCAATACCCAGAGCACCGCGCAGACTTCCTATCAAAACGCGATGGCCCAGCGCGCGCAAATGACGCAAAACGCCGCGAACAGGCCCCGTCAGAAATCCAAGGGCGCACGCTTTGTGGTGATCCTCTTTGTCTGCTATTTCTTCATTATCGTAGGTGCGGCGATCGTCGGAATGATACGCGGCTTCATTGGAAATGAAGCGAACGTAGAAGACATCTATAATTATTTCTTTAATTCAGAGGCAGAGCAGACAAGCGAATCCGGCAAAAAGCGTAGCAAGGAAAGCACGCAGGAGCCTGAGGAATCCCAGCAGCCCGCGCTGCAAAGCCAGCGCGTCGGCGAAAACTTTGATACCGTAAGCGAGTACCTGGCATACATCCAGACTCTGGACGCCCCGCAGACCTTCGTACAGGAGCTCATCTTTGAATCCTCTGGTAAGACGGACATGAGTGAGCTGAGCGAAACTGACATTTCGGCCATCACGGAAATCTTTTCACAAGACTATTACGGATCCATGCACGTTTACTATGCACTTTCCGATCAGACGCGCGATATGTATGATGGTCTCGCTCTCCCCTTTGACACCTCAGAGTTCAAGTTTCTGACCAATCTGGAGATTGCCCGGACTTGGAATGAGACCTCGCCCGTCATCTATCAAGAAGGTGACCTAAAGGGACTGCCGCTTCTTATGTATTTAAGCTGCGGCAATACGCCAGAGGAAATCGTGAATATCGTAGATGATCCTGCGCAGCTTCAGATTTTGATGTTGATCAACACCGATACGAAATTGGATCTGGCCGGTCTCTCCCAATTTTCAAACCTGACGTATCTGGACATTCAGGTCAGCGGTTTAAGTCATTTCGAAGAAATCGGAACTCTGAACTATCTTCGGGATTTGTCCATGTTAGCGCCAAACGGCGTGGAAGACCTATCCTGCCTGGCGAGCTGTAAGCGGCTCAATTGGCTGGAGCTCGAAACGCCTTACTTAAAGAGCATCGACTTCCTGTCGGAGCTTCCTGAGCTGGAGACCTTCCGCTTTATCAGAAATGACTACGTGGAAGACATTTCCGTATTGATAAGCTGCACCGCCATCACGGACATCTATTTGGACTCGCCCTTAAGCGTCAACGACTTTACGCCAATCGCACAGATGACGCAGCTTCAGCGCCTCGATCTGTTTAATTGCGGACTGACGGACATTTCCTGGATCACGTCCCTGACCAATCTCGAGGACGCTGCGTTTGCCTACAACATGCTAACGGACGTATCGCCATTAGGAAAACTCCCGAACCTGACGTCCGTTGAGCTTCGCGGCAATAACGTACAGAACTTCGGTGATCTCAATAAGTCCCTCATCTGGGATATTGAAGATTTGGAATAAAAGGACTAAAAGAAACATGCGTAAAAACAAAACAGTATTCACCGCAGGGCTCTTACTTGGGGCCCTGCTCCTTTTCCCTGGCTGCGGCACTGCAGATGCAGGGACGGATGCGATGAGCTCCGCCTCCGCTGCGATCCAAGGCCAGCCCATCGTCACACCCGTACCCATCGAAAGCGCGGCAGAAAGCTTGGAATCCACGCCTGAGCCGACGGCAACGCCTACGCCGACGCCCGAACCCGAGCTGACGCTGATGGCCCTGGGCGACAACCTCATGCACATGGGCATCGTCAACACGGGTAAGCAAAAGGACGGCACAAGAAATTATGACTTCCTCTTCGAGGATCTGCATGATTTCATCGACCTTGCCGACGTTAGCGTGATCAATCAGGAGACCATCTTTGGCGGAAATGACCTGGGCTTTTCCGGTTATCCCTACTTTAACTCTCCCACCGAGGTGGGCGACGCCATCGTAAACGCGGGCTTTGACGTGGTATTGCAGGCCACGAACCACACCCTCGATCAAAAGCAGGAGGGCGTGCAGCACTGCATGAACTTCTGGGCACAATACCCCGAAATCCTCATGGTGGGCCTGCACGAACGCTATGAGACCGAGGACGGAACGCTGCTTCCTGCGAAGGAACGCATCCCGACGATTGAG